>ONAV01000017.1 GCA_900315925.1 uncultured Selenomonadales bacterium
CTACCGAATTCCTGGCACCTACCGTACTGCTTACAAATCTTTCCTTAGTATCCTCTCCGTCTTTGTATTTTGCAACTGCGCCGCCCAATGCGATCGAATTCGTCGCACCGCTTATCGTTGTACCGCCAAATACAGCCAATGAATTCTCTGCGTTCGCATGACTTCCTACAACGTGGTCATCGCCATCTCTGCCGCCGGAACCGATTGCAATCGAATTTGACCCACGCGCTACGGAATCCAATCCAATCGCCAATGCGTTCTTCGGCTGTGGAAGAGTTCCTTCTTCAGTGTCTGGCTCACCGACCATACCGCCTAACATCGCCACGGAATTTGGACCATACGTTGTGCTGCTTACAAATTTTTCTTTAGTAACAGGTTTACCATCTTCGCCAAGAACAGGTTTACCATCTTCGTCTTTGACTTCTTCCTCTACAACGGCTCCGCCCAATGCGATTGAATTCGTCCCATGGTTTCCTGCCATACCACCCAAAACCGCAAGCGAATTTTCTGCGGAAGCCACACTGCTTACAAATTTTTCTTTAGTAACAGGTTTATCATCATCGCCAAGAACAGGTTTACCATCTTCGTCTTTGACTTCGTATTTTTCAATCGCTCCGCCCAACGCCAGCGAGTTCGTCGCAAGATTATCTGTCATACCGCCTAATACCGCTACTGAATTCATTGCGTAGGCTCTGCTCGCTACGATTTTACCCTCATCATTCTCGCCGCCGACGCCAATCGCCAGTGAATTCGTCGCAGTGCTTTCTGTCACGCCGCCCAGCATCGTCACCGAATAATCAGCCTGTGCTTCAGAAGCAGTAATGGTTGAATTATCATCAATTGCTGCTCCGATGGCTGTGGCGTAATTGCCCGTAGCCTGCGCGTCCTTGCCCCATGCCGTAGAGTAATCGCCTGTGGCTTGCGTACCGTTACCCCAGGCGGTAGCATAGTCGCCCTTCACCGACGCTCGCGGGTCTTTTTTTAACGCGGTATAAGCATCTCTATAATCAGCCATTCCTCCAAGATGATCGATTACCTCATTTGGATTTGTATCTTTATCTTCAACATATTGAACCCCATACTTATAGCTCGGGTTATTTGGATTATCATCCCAATATTTTACAATAATCACATCGCGGGCTTTACCGGTTTCATCTTTAACCGTCCACTTGCCGGCTGACGTATTGTTGCCCCAGGCGGTAGCGCCTTCCATCAGCGCTCTTGTTTGATAGCCGAACGCAGTGGTAGTATTACCTCCGGCTGTTGTTTCATCACCCCAGGCAGTTGCTTTTTCGCCGTTGGCTTTTGTTGCATTACCGAACGCCGTGGAGTTTTGGCCGTGGGCAATGGTGAAGAAACCAAAAGCTGTGGAGTTTTGGCCGCTGGCTGTTGTTTGATTACCGAACGCCGTGGAGTTATCGCCGTTGGCAATGGTTTGGAAACCAAAAGCCGTCGAGTTTTGGCCGTGGGCTGTTGTTGCTTTACCGAACGCCGTGGAGTTTTGGCCGTGGGCATCAGTATTATTTCCCCACATAACTCTCATATATCCAAATTCACCGTTTTCTTTATGAACAGTAAAACCACCTTCTATGGTTGTAGCAGCACTATTAGCACTTGTAACACGTGTAATGCCTTCGATTTTTTCAATCAGCGGCTGGGTAACGTCATACACCGCGCCGCCGGTTACAATACCCGTATTACCAGATGCAATGGCGCCATTAGCATTTACTTTGATACCATTTTCCCCAACAGTGATTGTATTGCCATCTGCTATAACGGAAAATGCTGTACCCTCTAACTGCAGACCATTCCCCGCAATATAAGTTGTATCAGTGGCGGAAATAGTAATAGTAGTATCCTCTTTTGCTACTGTTACATTACTGCCACCTACAATTGTATCACCCGCTTCTATTTCTGCTTGGTTCGGTTCACCATCCGCCCACGCCGAGGGCAGGCTGTAGCCGCCCACCAGATACGCGCCCAACAGCAGCGTGCTCAGGACACGTGCCGTCATCATGCGGCAGCCGCCCGCGCTTCCGCCTTTTGTGTGGCGTTTTGCCAGTTCGCTCACTACCACGTAGCAATGTTTCGTTTTGCTCCAGATTACTTTGTAAATTCGGTTCATGTTGCGCCTCCAGAATCTATTTCATTTTTTATTTTATCTTTTGCTCTGCTGTTGCACAACCTGCGATGAAACGCAACAGCTTCAGTTAGTTTCTTCTTATATTAATAAAAATCAGCATCCTGCACCTTAATTTTACCATGTTTTTTTATCATTTCAAGACAAGTAGTCGCGAAATGTAAGTTCATTTCGTGAACGTCACAAAATAGGAATCATTCTCAATAACAGAGCCTGTTTTAGGCAAATGCGGAATAAAAAAACAGCACGGCCTGTCTCAGTGACAAACCGTGCTGTGCAGTGAAATACGCAATCTTCAGCGGGTTACATATCCGCCCAGTACATGAGCAACCGCACCCAGCCGTCCTGCTGGCGGAAATCGGTTTCCGCCCCGTACTTGCGGCAGAAGTCTCTCAGGGAAGCCATGCCCAGCCCGTGTCCTTTTTCTTCCGTAATAGGAAGCCCGTCTTCCCCAAAAACCAGCGGCGTATCGCAGCGGTTTTCCACGGACAGGATATACTGCGGCTGGTGGTATTGCAGGGACACGTTCAGCCCGCGCCGGTCTGCCGACTGCCGCATGTTGGCGATGATGGCGTTTTCCAGCACGTTGGACAGCAGGATCGCCAGGTCTTTTTCTTCCATGCTCAGCTGCGGCGGCAGCTTTACGGTATGCGTAACCGGTATCCCCTGCTCCTGGGCACGCTGAACATATACGCCCAGCGCCGCGTTGATGATGGGGTTCTGGCAGTACGTCGGCAGCGAGGCAGCCAGGATCTCCCCTTCTTGCGCTATAATCAGGTCGGCGGCCTTTTTCGTTTCGCCGCTTTCAATCAGCGACAGCAGCAGCCGGTTATAGTGGCGCAGGTCGTGACGGATGCGCATGATCTCTTCCTGCCGTTCCCAGGTGAGCCGGGTGTAATCTTCCAGCGCGTTGATGCGCTGGTTCATCATCAGGTAGCTGTTTTCTTTCCGGTCCTGTTCTTCCGTACGCCTCACCAGGATCACCATAAAACGGTAAAACAGGAATACCCAGAGGGACAGCATCAGCCGGGACAAATGGTCGTTCCAGTTGTAGACGATCCGGTCGTCGGCCAGCAGCATCATGTGGCTGAGCCCCAGGCCCAGAGGCAAGAGCGCCATATAATAACCGGTCCGTTTCTCCGCAAACAGGTACGCAGGAGGCAGCAGGTTACGGAAAAAATGCCGCGCCAACGGCAGGGTCAGTGCAAAAACCATCAGATAAAACACCGTATGCAGCGCCAGACGCTGCTGTACGCCGGTGATGGGCAGCGGCAGCTCCGATGTCAACGTGTTGCTGGCCGCGTGGATGAAGAGCGCCCACATCAGCTGCATGCTGATCACAAACAAATGCTGCAGCCATCGCTGCCTGATCAGATAAACTGATACGAAAACATAAAGAAGAAAGCCCGTATACATGACCAGCTTGTAGGTAAAGACGTTCAGGCCTTTTGCCGTAAACAGGGCCATGTAAGCCGCCGTTTGCAATGCCGCCACTACGGCGAAACAGCGCCAGAGGTATTTTTCCGTTACGGCTGATAATTCTCCTTTGAACGGCAGGTAACGGAGCCACGCGCCCAAAAGCTGGATCATGGTAACCGCCAGCGCCAGTCCGATGTAAGTTTCCATAATGGGTACCTTCCGTATCGTTTTGTGTCAGCTGTATCACAGCCGGATGCTGTTTCGGTAAAAAAACATAATAATATTGTAAAATTTTATCCCGCAACAGCCATCTTTATAGTATAATTATAATATAGTAGCAATAAGAAATGCAAGAAGGGATGTTGTTATGCGAATCGCCATTGTGGAAGACGACCGGATCGATATGAGTCAGCTGCGCCGCACGCTGGAAGCATTTGGTGCGGAACACGGAATGCAGTTTGAATTTAATACGTTTTCTTCCGGCGAAGCGTTCCTGTCAGCTTTTTCCGCCGGAAAATATGAAATGATATTTTTTGACAACTACATCGGGGAAACGCTGGGCATCACCCTGGCACGGCATGTGAGGGAGACCGATACGGAAGCGGCGCTGGTGTTTGTGACCATGAGTCCGAACTTTGCCGTAGAAAGCTTCGATATCGGCGCGCTGCATTACATTATGAAACCCGTCACCCGGGAGGGGATCGCCAAAGTGTTTGACCGCTGGAAGGCAGGCCGCAATACGCCCGGCCCCATGGTCGAACTGGTGATAAACCGCGTGCCGGTACACATCCCCGCCGATTCCATCCAGTACATCCAATCGGCGGATAAATGCTGTATCATCCATTGCCAGATGCAGGAACTGAAAGTCCATCTCCCCATGGACAAACTGGCGGAGCAGCTGCCGATGGACAGGTTCCTGCGCCCCCACCGGAGTTATGCGATCAGCATGGACTATATCAAGCGCATGAACGACCATTGCTTCCTGCTGAAAAATGACGAGACGATTCCCGTCAGCCGCCTGGCATGGGCCGAAGCAAAAAGCAAATATATGGAGTACCTGTTGAAGAAATAAAATCGGTTACAACGAAAACGCGTGGCCTGTCCATTTATGGTTGGACAGGCCACGCTCTTTTTTTGTTTATCCTTGTGTAAGGAGACGCTGATTACATGCATTTGTGCGATGTAGGACGGATCAGCGTTTCATTAATTTATCGCGTAAGTACTCTTCCGCTTTATTCAGCTGCACGTCCACCGTCGCTTTTTCCGGCAGTTCGATTTCCACGTCCGGCGTGACGCCCACCTTGTGGATGGAACGTCCGGAGGGCGTATAGTACATGGCGGTGGTCAGCTTCAGCCCGGTTTTTGTCGTAATATGGAACACAGACTGCACACAGCCCTTCCCGTATGTTTTGACCCCGAACAGTTTGCCGGCTTTGGTATCCTGTACCGCGGCGGATACGATTTCCGAAGCGCTGGCGCTGCCGTGGTCGATAAGGACTGCCAGGGGGTACTTCACCTTTTCCAGTTTGGATTCGTACACCTTGGTGTCGCCTTTTTTATCCGTAATGGAAACCACCGGCCCCTTGGGAACGATATAGTTGGACACTTTCACGCATTCCGTTAACAGGCCGCCGGGGTTATGGCGCAGATCCAGAAGGGTTGCCTGCATCCCTTCCTGTTCCAGCTTTTCATATGCCTTTTTAAACTCTTCCCCGGTATTTTCATTGAACATGGCAATGCGGATGTAGCCGATTTTGGAATCCGGCAGCATCCTGCCCGCCACAGACTTCACCTTTATATCGTCCCGCACGATGTCCGCCGTAAACTGCTGGCCGTTTTTGTGCTCCAGCAACAGCTTGACGCTGGTTCCCTTTTTCCCGCGGATGGTGCTGACCACATCTTCCAGAGTACGGCCTTTGGTATCCACGTCGTTCACCTTCAGGATCTTGTCGCCGGCTTCGATGCCTGCCTTTGCCCCGGGGGAGCCTTCCATGGGAGATACCACCACAAACTCCTTGTTTCGCTGGCCCAGCACCACGCCGATACCCCCAAAGGTCCCGTCCGTCACCTCGTTCAGGTGAGAAAAGCCTTTTTCATCCAGGTATTCGGAATAGGGATCGTCCAGGCTTTCCACCAGGCCGTGCATGGCGCCCTCGAACAGCTTTTTGTCCGTATACTCTCCCACATAGCTGGAACGGATCTTCCCCAGCGTATACAGGAACTGCAGCGTGCCCCCCGCGTTATGGGTCAGCTTATGCATACCCCAGAACACGCTGATGAGCGTCAGCGTCATGATACCGATGACCAATACCGGGATCAGCCAGACATTTATGCTTACTTTTTTCTTAAACAGGTTTAACACGCATATCCCCCCGCTTCAAACAGCAGTATAAAACATAATACCGAAAAAGGAGGAAAGAAGACGAGTTCCTTCCTCCTGATTATACCCTTATTAAGGAGACCGTCACGGTAAGCTGCATCCACCGGTTACGGCAGATAGTTCAGCGGTTCCGTCACTTCCCCGTGCAGGCGTACCTCAAAGTGACAGTGGGGTCCGGTAGAATACCCTGTACTGCCTGCCAGTGCGATCACCTGTCCCTGAGATACCCGCTGGCCTTCGCTTACCGACAGGCTGGAGTTATGCCCGTAAATCGTAACCAGGCCGCCGCCGTGGTCGATCATGACCGCATACCCGTAGCCGCCCATCCAGCCGGAATATACCACCACGCCGGCTGCTGCCGCATGGATCGGTGTGCCGTAATCCACCCCGATGTCCATCCCGGAATGATACTTCCGGGTACCGAAGATGGGATGGACGCGCCAGCCGTAATAGGAAGTGATCGTACCGGAGCATGGCCATACAAAGGAACCGTTACCGCCGCCGGAGGGCATCACGGAAGCGGTTTCCAAGCCCTGCAACATGGATTTGATATTATCCGAGATCGCCAGCAGGCGGTCGTACTCCGCTTCGGACTTCCGTTTTTCTTCCTCTGCTTTATACAGTTTCTGGGCCCTCTGTTCCCGCATTGCTTCCGCATCATTGCGTTTTTGCACCAGGGCGGCCTTATCCTTTTTGATTTCCGCCATCTGGGAATCCAGCAGGTTCTGCCGGCGCTGGATTTCCGCCGCTTCTTTCTCCACGATGGCGATCAGATCCAGATCGCTACGGATGATCTTCTGCAACAGGTACATACGGGAAGCAAAATCGCCAAAATCTTTGGCGCCCAGCAACACTTCCAGATAATTGATCTGGCCGTTCTCATAGATATCACGGAGACGGCGGCGGTAAATCCGCATCCGCCCTTCCATTTCCTCTTTCTTTTTGCTCAGTACGGCTGTATTTTCATCAATATCTTTCTGCAGCGCGTCCGCTTTTTTCTGCAGCTTGTCAATATCCTGCTGCAGGCGGCTCAGTTTGGCAACGATCTCGCCCAGGCTTTCTTTGGCCGCTGCGACTTTCAGTTTTGCCTTGTCTTTGTTTTCTTCCGCCACCTGCACATTATGCTGGGCCTTATCCAGTTCCTTCTGCTGCTTTTCCATTTCGGTGGCTGCCAGGGCAGGAAGCATGTTCAGCAGGAACAGCCATACGGCAAGCAGGACTGTGAAAACGTTACGTGATTTCATAGGACAGCCCCTCCTAAACCCGCAGGAATTTCTTCAGGGAAAGGTAGCTGCCCAGGGCGCCGATCAGCGTACCGCAGGCCAGGATGAAAAGGTCTGCGTACAACAGGGTCGGCCAGGACTGCAGGATGGGGAAAAACGCAAAGGTCGTGTGCAGCCTGCCGCTGAGACTGACATAGATCAGATCCACAATGGCGCAGGCTATGATGCCGCCCCCCAGTCCCAGCGTCATGCCTTCCAGCATGAAGGGCCAGCGAATGAACCAGTCGGTGGCGCCCACGTATTTCATGATGACGACCTCACGCCGCCGTGCGAACACGGTAAGGCGTATGGTATTGATGATAATAAACAGGGTTGCAAAACAAAGGAACACGATCAGCACGGCGCCGCCGAGACGCAGCACCCGGGTCAGGGAAAACAGGTGCTCTACCACTTCCTGCCCGAACTTTGCGGTCTCCACCTTAGGCCAGTGTTCCACCTGGGAGGCCAGCGCTTTGATCCGTTCCGGCTTGTCTACCTGCACCTCAAAGGAAAAGGGAAAGGGATTGTCTTTGCCCAATGCTTTCAGCAGCGTCGCCTGATCCCCCAGGCGGTTCTTAAACCGGTCCATGGCCATGGCCTTGGTCACTTCCGTAACCTTTACCACGCCTTCCATCTTTTTGAGCTTTTCCCGTATATCGGCCACTTCTTCGCCGGTGGCGGTGTCCTCCAGATAGACCGTCATCTCCACCTGGCTTTCCAGGTATTTCGCCAGATTATCCGTATTCAGGTACATCAGCAGGAACATCCCCAGTACCAGAAGGGAAACAGCAACCGTAGAGACAGAAGCAAAGCTCATTATGCCGTTACGCTTAATGGATTTGCCTGTCTCACGGATAAAATATTCTTTACTGCTCAGACTCATATCCGTATACTCCGTTCAGTTCGTCGCGTACAATTTCGCCCTGTTCGATGGCGATGACCCGTTTTCCCATGCAGTCAACAATTTCCTTATCATGGGTCGCCATAATAATGGTCGTCCCCGTATTGTTGATTTCCTGGAAAATATCCATGATTTCCATACTGGTTTCCGGGTCCAGGTTTCCGGTAGGTTCGTCTGCGATCACCAGACTGGGGCTGTTGACAATTGCCCGGGCAATGGCAATACGCTGCTGTTCCCCGCCGGACAGCTCGTTGGGTTTGGAATACGCCCGGCGGCGCAAGCCCACCAGATCCAGCACGTTCATGACACGGCGCTTGATCTTCCGGTACGGCGCTTCAATAACCTGCATGGCAAAGGCCACATTATCATACACCGTACGGTCCGGCAGCAGGCGGTAATCCTGAAATATGATTCCCAGCTGACGCCGCAGGTACGGTACTTCTTTCGCTGTCAATTTTAAAATGTCCACATCGTTCAGGAGAATACTGCCGGAAGTGGGAAGCACTTCCCGGAACAGCATCTTGATAAACGTGGACTTACCGGCCCCGCTAGGCCCTACAATAAATACAAACTCTCCCTGTTCGATCCGGATGTTAATATTACGCAGCGCCACATTCCCACCTGGGTATGTTTTGCTGACATCAATCATTTCCAGCACTGAAAAAACTCCCTCCAAATCGGTACGGAGTAACTAATCCTCCGTTTTCTACATAATACTATACAACTTTTTGCGTACACTGTTTGCAAACTTATTGCGAACTATTGCTTATGCAACAGCGCAAAGGCTTTGGAAACTGTGCTTTGCGCCAGCTTCCGCATGGCCACAAGATGTTCCTCCTGCAGCTGGGGTTTGCGTCCCCAAAGCTCCTCCGCTGCTTTTTCCACTTTCCCGGCGTCCAGCGTTTCCACCGTACCTACCGCCTGCGCCTCTATGGCTTTCAGGAAGCTGTCCACCTTGGGATCGTAGGATATGGCCATCAGCGGCACTTTCATCACGGCCGCAAAGATCAGCGCGTGCAGCCGCATACCGATCAGCAGTCGGAAACTGCCGATGACGCTGAGGAATTCCTCGGTGGAATAATCCCCCTGGAGCAGGGCAACCCGGTTCCGGATTTTAGGAAGATAACTCTGCAGCAGCTTGCTGTCTGCCAGATCTTTGGAAACCTGCAGCGGCAGAATGGCGATCTGGGCATTATATTCTTCGCTGAGTTTGCCCAGCGCCGCCGCAAGCTGTTTCAAGCAATGCTGATTATCCGGCCATTCCCGCACGGAAACGCCGATGATCGGTTTATAGGGATTCAGACCGGCTTCCGCCAGTATGGCTTTCCCCATTACTTTTGATTCCGGATTCAACATCAGCACCGGATCCGCCGTGACCTCTACTTTGGCAGCCGGAACACCCATACGTGCCAGTTCTTCTGCGGAATCATGATCCCGCACCGTGATCACGTCCGCCCGGTTCACCACCAGACGGGTCAGCAGCCGCATGAACCGGCTGCGGATCGGCCCGATTCCCTGGGCGAACAGCATGACCTTTTTCCGTTTCCATTTTGCCGCCGCAATCACGGAAAGATAATAGGCAAGGCTGCGCTTACTGGTCACGTCCTGCAGCAGGCTGCCGCCGCCGCTGATGACCAGGTCCGCCTCGCGGATAGCCCGCAGCAGCCGTACCGCCGCAAAACGGTACAGGGATTTGACCTGATGTTTAGCAATTGTATTTCCCGGATTTCCGGAAATCACGGTAATATCCACCGTCGGCTCTTCTGCGCGCAACGCTGCCAAGATCGCTGTCAGCAACGCTTCATCACCGGCGTTATTGAATCCGTAATAACCGGAAATAACGATTTTACTCATTAAGTGTGAATCTCCTCAGCCATGGTTTAACATATGGCATTAAAACTGAAACTGCGATTACCGCAATAATTCCCAGAACAGAACCCAGCAGATAGCCGTCTGCCGCACGGATGTAGCTCATCATGGCCGGCGTGCGCATATGGCAGAAGGTCTGCACCAGGGAACCCTGCCCGATGACAGCCCCCAGCACCAGCGCCAGTTTACACCAGTTAGGCGCCATGCGGTACGCGGCCAATACGGCCAGGAAGAAGGCCGGATGGCCAATCATGAATTCTTTTTCCCGGGGACGGGCATACATGACCTCTTCCAGGAAGAGACGCAGTTTGATCTCGATGGCGGGCACCGGTACGCCGCCGGTATGGCCGCTGCGGCCTACAAAAATGTAAGCCACGAACAGCAGCACGCCTAATATGACAAAATGTCCCAGTGTGAGACGGGTCTTACAAATCTGTACCAGCTGGGAAAACAGGTCCGCCACGTTTTCCCCCGGATTCCGGAAAATGCTGTACTGCCGTAAAAACAGCAGCAAAGTCAGCAGCACCGGCATGATAAAGGTCAGCTTTACGCCACGGTAAATATCCGCTTCCAGCATGAAACGCAGATCGCCCATGATGGAACCGTTCAGGGTGGCGCCGATCAGGGATAGGGCAATGGCCAGGGCCAGTTGCCATAAAGCGGTAACGATGACGCCGACGGTTGATTTCGTATCTGATTTTATCGTATCCCACAGGGTCAGCATCACGCTCATGGAAAGGACCGGATACAATACCGCCGATAAAAAGGCCAGTCCCTGCCGGACCGACAGGCCGCGCCCCATGAACAGGCTGTACGCGGTAAGCAGCATGCCGAAGATGACCAGCAGGTACTGCTTCGTGCCTTTACAGGATGGCAAAATCATGCCCATATATAACGCCAGCGCCGCCCAGGCGCCCAACGCCACTACCAGCAATGCTTTCCGGTCCGGGTCATACGAACCCGCAAACCCCGGATTGCCGTTGGCGGAAGCAGGCGCAGCATCGCCCGGCTTCTGGAACACGCCGGCCACGCCAATCTTGTAGCCGCGGCCTTTCACCTGCTGGGTGATTTTCCGCATATAATCCAGGTTCAGGTCAATAATATCCACGCCGTTTTGCGGTTTCAGGAACAGGCGCACATAATTGACGCGGATGTTCCGTTCCTCATCCGCCAGCGCCCAGCGCCGCAACGCATCCGGCATCATCAGCTTGCTGTTTTCCTGGGCGTCGATGTTCAGCACCCGCACCGCATTGTTGTCCACGCTGCGGAGCAGGGCGTCCAGTCCCGCAAATTTGGCAAACTGCAGCTGGGTCACATGCTCCAGCAGACCCAGGCGGATATTCCGCTCCCGCAGTTTCTTTCCCATATACTCTATATCGGCAGGGAAACCGATTACGTCTGTGCCGCAGGGAATATAGGTGGTCACCTGCACGCCGGCCTTATCGATCCGGGCAAAGAGGCTGTCCACCCCTTTTTGTGTATAGGGCAGATAGTTTTGCGGACGTACCGCAACATAAAAGCCTTTTTCCTGAACTTCCTGCAGCTCTTTCACGGACAGGCCCAGGGGCGCCTGCATCATTGGCGTCTTGGCCCGGTAATCCGGTTCCAGCAGCAGCCGGGAGTCGCCCTTCACCTCCAGAATCTCCGGAGTCTGGCTGAAGGGTTTTACCCGTTCTGCACCGTAACGCAGGAACAGGTCTTCTTTCACTTCGTTCCAGGCTTCTTCATCTTGCCCCCGGGTCACATATACTGCGTCCGGATCCAGAGACGGCGAAGCAAGGATCGCGTCAAAATCGCCCCGGTGTACACCGGCAGCCGCCTTTTGCAGCACATCCCCCGGCATGGCGGAGATTCGCTTTTCCCTGTCCAGCCGTTCCAGCGTGGTGTCGTAGACGATCAGCGTGGTCACACCGGCGTCTTTAAACTGCTGCAGCAGTTTTTCGCTGCTGTAGCCTTCCCGCTGGGCCATCATCAGGATCCCCTGATAATCCAGGGTCTGTTCCACCGTATCATTGCGTTTTTCAATGCCGACGCGGATCTGCATCAGATACAGCGCCGCACAGAATGCAACGGCAATGCACAGGATCAATATGGGGTTGTAACGTTCTTTCCAATTCGATACGCTCATTCTTTTTCCCTGCACGACGGAAAGCGGCGTATATCTCACGGCATACGTCGCTGTCGCCGATTATATTTGTTTTGCCGCCAGTCGCCTGGCTTCATATTCCTGCCGCAGATAGGCTTCCACAAAAGGCCGCAGGTCTCCGTCCATCACTCCGTCCACATTGGAGGTTTCGTACGTGGTACGGTGATCCTTGACCATAGTATACGGCTGGAACACATAGGAACGGATCTGACTGCCCCATTCAATGGCCTGGTAATCCCCGGCCAGATCGCTGATTTTGGCGTCCCGTTTTGCCTTTTCAAAGGCATACAGTTTACCGCGTAACATCTGCAGCGCTTTCTCGCGGTTCTGGATCTGGCTGCGTTCGTTCTGGCACTGCACCACGATACCGGTAGGCAGGTGGGTCATGCGTACGGCGGAAGAAGTCTTGTTGACGTGCTGTCCGCCGGCGCCGCTGGCCCGGTACACGTCCACACGCACTTCATCCATGTTGATTTCCACATTGACCGTGTCGTCCAGTTCCGGCATCACATCCACGGCGGAAAAAGACGTATGACGGCGCGCATTGGCATCAAAGGGCGAAATGCGCACCAGACGGTGCACCCCCTTTTCACTGCGGAAAAAGCCATAGGCATTGTGTCCGTTGATCTGCAGGGTCGCACTCTTGACGCCCGCTTCATCCCCGGCCAGATAATCCAGCATTTCCACCTGGTACCCGTTCCGTTCCGCAAAACGGGTAAACATGCGCAGCAGCATGGAGGTCCAGTCCTGGGCTTCCGTTCCGCCGGCGCCTGCATGCAGGGTCAGAATGGCGTTGTTGGCGTCATACTCTTCCGACAACAGCATCCCCAGTTCCAGATGGTGCAGATTTTCTTTGATTTTAGTCAGGTTTTCATCCAGTTCCGGAATCAGGGACTCATCCTGTTCTTCCGCTGCCATCTCCTGCAGCACTTCCAGGTCGTCCAACCCCGTTTCCAGCGCTTTGTATTCATCAACTTCCGATTTTAATCCATCCACCTCTTTGGTGATCCTGGATGCTTTTTCCGGATCATCCCAGAAGGACGGTTCCCCCATGAGATGTTCCAGTTCCCCTATTTTTTCTTCTTTGCTGGGGATGTCAAAGAGATCCCCTCATTTCGTCCAGTTTTTTCTTGAGAGCAGCGATCTCGGGTCTGTATTCTTCAAGCAGCAACTTTCTCACATCCTTTACCGGTTATTTTGCAGCTTTGCTCCTGAAAGCGGCAAAGCTTGGTCTACGGTTGCCCAAACTCATATGGGGGCAACTGGCAATACTTCATTTTATTTTCCTTTTCCACAGCAGTTTTTATATTTTTTGCCGCTGCCGCAGGGACAGGGATCGTTCCGTCCGATTTCCGGCCCTTTATTCACCACCGGCTCTTTTACGGCTTCGCCGTCCGCGGTATCTACCGTCGGGTTGTTCATGGTAGCGTTTTCCAGCGGATCGTCCATGGTCATCATCGGCTGGGATACTACGTTGACCCGGTACATGTATTTCACCACGTCATCTTCGATGGCTTCGATCATGGCCTCGAACATATCGAAAGCTTCAAACTTATATTCCACCAGCGGATCCTTCTGGCCGTATGCCCGCAGACCCACGCCTTCACGCAGCATATCCATGGCGTCCAGATGTTCCATCCAGTGATTGTCCACAACCTTCAGCATAACCAGGTTTTCCAGTTCCCGCATGATCTCGGGGCTGATTTCCTCTTCCCGGCTGGCGTAAATGTCATCCGCCAGTTTATGCAGGTACTCGCCGATCTCATCCCGGCCCAGGTCTGCCAGTTTTTCTTCCTTCAGTTCCCCAAAGGGTGCAAAGTACTCTTCACAGTAGCGCACCAGATTCTTCAGATCCCAGTCTTCCGAATAGGATTCCGGAGGACAGTACATGCTCATGGCCCGGTCCACGATCTTGTGGGTGAATTCCATCACGGTGGAACGCAGGTCTTCCTGATCCAGCACCTTGCGGCGTTCCTTGTAGATAACTTCGCGCTGCTGGTTCATGACGTCGTCGTACTCCAGCACCATCTTACGGATGTTGAAGTTGCGTTCTTCTACTTTCTTCTGGGCATTTTCAATGGAACTGGTAACGATCTTGTTTTCAATAGGCTCGTCTTCTTCCATGCCCAGCTTGTCCATCATGCCCTTGATCTTGTCGGAACCGAACAGACGCATCAGGTCGTCTTCCAGGGACAGATAGAACCGGGAAGAACCGGGATCGCCCTGGCGGGCGCAACGGCCCCGGAGCTGGTTGTCGATACGGCGGCTTTCGTGCCGTTCCGTGCCCAGGATGTGCAGGCCGCCCTTTTCGGCCACGCCTTCGCCCAGCACGATATCGGTACCTCGGCCGGCCATGTTTGTGGCGATGGTAACCTGTCCGGGCTGACCGGCATCCGCTACGATCATGGCTTCTTTTTCATGATACTTGGCGTTTAATACGTTATGGGGAATGCCCTGCTTCTTCAGCAGCGCGCTCAGATCCTCGGACTGGGTGATGGAAGTGGTACCCACCAGTACCGGCTGTCCGGACTTGTGCAGTTCCACGATCTCTTTCACGACCGCCCTGTACTTGGCCGCCTTGGTCTTGTAGATCACGTCCGGGTAATCGGTACGGATCATAGGCTTGTTGGTAGGAATCACGATAACATCCAGGCCGTAGATCTTCTGGAATTCCTGTTCTTCCGTCTTGGCCGTACCGGTCATGCCGGCCAGCTTTTTGTACATACGGAAATAATTCTGGAATGTGATGGTAGCCAGCGTCTGACTTTCGCGCTGCACCACCACGCCTTCCTTGGCTTCAATAGCCTGGTGCAGGCCTTCGGAATACCGGCGGCCGTACATGAGTCGTCCGGTAAATTCGTCGACGATGATGACCTCGCCGTCTTTCACCACATAATCCCGGTCGCGGATCATCAGGGTCTTAGCCTTGATAGCGCACATGATATGGTGGGAGAAGTCCACGCCGTGCTCCGTGTCGTACAGGTTGCTGACACCCAGCGCCTTTTCCGCTTTGGCGATACCTGCTTCGGTAGGCGCAACCTGTTTCTGCTTTTCGTCAACGGTATAATCTTCGCCCTCTTTCATGTTGGCCACGATACGGGCAATGACTTTATAGAGGTCCGCGGACTTTTCGCCGGGGCCGGAAATGATCAGCGGGGTACGGGCTTCATCGATCAGGATGGAGTCCACTTCGTCCACGATACAGTAATTCAGTTCCCGCTGTACCATCTGGTCCTTGTCCACCACCATGTTGTCACGGAGGTAGTCAAAACCGAACTCGTTATTAGTGCCGTAGGTGATATCCGCTTGGTACGCAGCCTTCCGTTCCGGGAAATCGATCTCGTGTACGATCAGGCCGACGGACAGGCCCAGGAAATTATAGATGCGGCCCATATCGATACTGTCGCGGCGGGCCAGATAATCGTTGACGGTGACCACATGAACGCCCTTGCCGGTCAGCGCATTCAGATATACCGGCAGGGTCGCCACCAGGGTCTTGCCTTCACCGGTACGCATTTCCGAAATCTTGCCCCGGTGCAGCACCACGCCGCCGATCAGCTGCACATCAAAATGCCGCATGCCGGTCACGCGCTTGGACGCTTCCCTCACCACCGCAAAGGCTTCCGGCAGAATGTCGTCAAGGGTCTCTCCTTTTTGCAGACGCAGCTTGAATTCCGACGTCTTCGCCTGCAGGTTGGCGTCGCTCATCCGCTCCATGTCCGGTTCCAGCGCGTTGATCTTATCCACGATCGGCCGGATATTTTTTAATTCCTTTTCATTAGGATCTCCGAATATCTTCTTTATTAAACCTTCCAGCAAATTCATCACTCCTTAACTTATACTGAACAATTCTGTTTACTCTTTTATCTTCGCAATCAGCCTCATACACTTCGCATAAAGCAAACAAATATCCATTATTGTCTATCATAAAATTTTAACAGAAAGCACAGCAAAAGTCAAAAAAACACGGCCGTTTCTGCGCAACACTTTGTGAAGTTTGCGTGAATAATAGAAAAAACGCAGGACAGATACTGTCCTGCGCCCTATCAGTTTGAAATTTATTCCAGTTTCGGCTCCAGCAAACCGTAATTTCCGTCTTTACGCCGATACACCACACTGACCCCGCCGAAATCCGGATCGAAGAACACGAAGAAGTCGTGATTCAGCAGATTCATCTGCAGGATCGCTTCTTCCGGCGTCATGGGATTCATGGTGAAGCTCTTGCTGCGGATAATCCGGAATTCTTCTTCCGTCTCTGCCGGGGCCGACACGGGTTCTGCCGCCGGTGCAGCATCAGCCGGTACTTCCCGGAAATTGCTGTATTTCCGTTTCATCAGCTTAGTCTTATATTTGTGTACCTGCCGCTCGATCTTTTCAATGACAAGATCGATGGACGAATACATATCTTTCGTCGATTCCTGGGCCCGCAACAGGATGCCCTTGGCCGGAACGGTAATTTCCGCAATATGATTGCCGTTTTCTACCTTAAGAACCGCGGTGATATCTCCCACCGCCTTAAACTGCCTGGTTACCTTGTCAATCTTTTTTTCCACATACGCTTTCACTGCCGGTGATACAACGGTGTTTCTTCCTTTAACAATAATGGCCATACTGAGTCCTCCTTGAACGTCCAAGGTGTTACTTGGTTATTACAGGCTCCGGATCCGAAAGTCGCGGGCGTTTTGTTACCGATCTGTAAAGCCTCCTCTTTGCGATTCCTGTCCGCTGGGTTTCGTCCCCGTTGTCCGTTGTATATTCATTCGACACGCAGCGTTTTATTCCTGTATGCAACGTAAGATTTCTAACTTTTGTCACTTTTTCGTATAAAACTGCAAATTTCGTTACAACTCCGCGGGACGATTTAGAGAAGAAACCGAAGCGGCGGGGAAGGCAATGCAAAACATAGGAAACGATTGCGTAATTTTATGAGACGAAATGAGCCGTCCGTGGCTTCAACTGTTTGAGGTGCGAAGCACCGAGTTTTGAAGCCACAGGCGAATAAGTCCATAAAATAGCAATCGTTGACGTTTTTGCATTGCTTTCCCCGCCGCTTCGGTTTCTTTTGAAATCTGCTGCAGGTTCGAAAGCGATTACATATTCGGTTTTGAACCGGTATTATAAAATCTTGGACAGGAAGCTCTGGGTCCTGGGATTCTGGGGATGGTCGAACACCTGCTCCGGCGTTCCCTCTTCCACAATGTAGCCTCCATCCACGAACAGCACCCGGTCGCCCACTTCTTTGGCAAACCCCATTTCGTGGGTCACCACCACCATGGTCATGCCTTCCTTGGCCAGCTGCTTCATAACTTCCAGCACTTCGTTGATCATTTCCGGATCCAGTGCCGAAGTCGGCTCGTCAAACAGCATGGCTTTGGGTTTCATGCACAGGGCCCGGGCGATGGCCACACGCTGCTGCTGCCCGCCGGAAAGCTGGTCCGGATAATTATTCGCTTTTTCCGCCAGCCCGACTTTCTTCAGATACATCATGGCCAGCTCTTCCGCTTCCTTCCGACCCATGTTCCGCACCTTCCTGGGAGCCAGCACCAGGTTTTCCAGCACCGTCATATGGGGGAACAGGTTAAAACGCTGGAACACCATGCCCACTTCCTTGCGGACTTCATTGATATTCGCTTTCCCGTCCAGGGGGATGTTGTCAAACACGATTTCCCCGCCCGTGGGTTCTTCCAGGTAATTGATGCAGCGCAATAAGGTGGACTTGCCGCTGCCGGAGGGCCCGATGATAACCACCACTTCTTTTTCTTTGATGTTAAGGTCTATACGCTTCAGTACATGCAGGTCGCCGAAGCTCTTCTGCAGGCCTGTAATTTTTATAATATCCTGTCTTTCTGTCATTTCGTATCAAACTTCCTTTCCAGGATGCCGGTAAGCCGGGCTACCGTAAATGTCAGGATCAGGTACATGATCGCCACAGCCATCCAGATTTCAAAGGACGCATAGGTGCGGGCAATGATCAGCTGGCCCCGGCGGGTCAGTTCTTCAAAGCCGATTACGGATACCAGGGAGGAATCCTTCAGCATAGCAATGAATTCGTTGCCCAGAGGAGGAATGATGCGTTTGAAAGCCTGGGGCAAAATGATATAACGCATGGTCTGCCACCAGGTCATGCCCAGGCTGCGCCCGGCTTCCATCTGACCCACGTCAATGGACTGGATGCCGCCACGGAACACTTCCGCCACATAGGCGCCGCTATTGATGGAGCAGGCAGAGATAGCCGCGAAAAAGGCGTCCACCCGGCTCCCGATGATACTGGGCAGCGCAAAATACACCAGGAAAATCTGGATCAGAAGCGGCGTGCCCCGGATAAAATCCACATACACATTGCCCAGCCAGCGTAAAATCTTAAAATCAGACAGTCGCGCCAGAGCTACTATGATACCGATCAGCATACCGAAAAACACGCTGAGCGCCGTAATTTCCACCGTAATACCGGCCCCCGCTATCAACAGCGGTATCGCGTTTTTTATCAATTCAATATTCATGTCCATAAGGTAAATCCTTCTTACTTTTTGTATTTTTTTGCATAACCATAACACAGAACCGTCCGAAGGAAGGGAATGTTATGCAACGCCGGATACGATTAATTTTCGCAGTTGTACTGCACACAGAGGATTCGTACAGACCGGCTTTGCATGTATTATACTACATAAATAAAAAATACAAAAGGGAATTTTATGCAAAACTCCCTTTTGTTTATCAATATGCATTCAATTGCCTGCGCTGTGGTAATGACCGACTTGCAACAACCCGGCTTACTTTTTCACGGCGCCGAACCATTTTGAATAAATCTTGTCATATTCGCCGTTCTTCTTCAGATCCAGCAAGGCCTTGTTGATTTCCTTGGTCAGCGGGCTATTTTTCTTCAGGGACAAGCCGTAGGACTCAGCTTCCATGGTGTCGCCTACGATCTTGGCATAGTCTTTGCCGCCGCCGGTAGCCAGGAAGTATTCCGCTACGGGCTTATCGATGATAACCGCTTCCACGCCCTTGTTCTTTAATTCCAGGAAAACTTCCGCGTTGGTGTTAAAGTTCTTCACTTTGGCGCCGGGAACTTTGGCCGCCCGTTCTGCGCCGGTGGTACCGATCTGTACCGCGATGCCTTTGTTGTTCAGTTCATTGATACCCTTTACCGCCGTGTTGTCCTTGTTTACCACAACCACCAGACCGGCTACATAATAGGGATCGCTCATGTCAACAGCTTTCTGACGGTCCGGAGTGATGCTCATGCCCGCGGCAGCCACATCGATATTGCCCGCGTTCAGGGCAGGGATCAGGGCGTCAAAGCCCATGTTCAGGATTTCCACTTTCATGTTCAGCTGCTTGCCGATGGCGCGGATCAAATCCATATCGAAACCGTCAAATTCCTTGCTGCCGTCTTTCTGGAATTCAAAAGGAGCAAAGGTAGGTTCCGTACCTACACGCAGCACTTTGGGAGCCTCGGCTTTTTTCTTTTCTCCGCCGCCGCAGCCGGCTGCCATCATAACCACCATTACCATTGCCATCAATAACATAAAGGTCTTTTTCATTTTCAGTATCTCCTTACATATCAGTTTTACTTATTTTGCAGGTTTGCTGCCAAACCATTTTTCATACAGCTTGTCATAGGTTCCGTTCTTCTTCAGGGTATCCAGCGCCTTGTCCACTTCCTTGGCCAGTTCCGGTTTCTTCTTGGAAATTACGATGCCGTAATCTTCCGCCGTCAGAGGCTCGCCGGCCAGCTTGGCATATTCGCTGCCGCCGTTCTTCAGGAAGTACTGCAGTACGGGCAGATCGCTGACAACGGCGTCCGCGCCTTTGTTCTTCAGTTCCATGCAGGCCAGGTCGCTGGTATTGAAGGTCTTCACAACAGCGCCCTTGCTTTTCAGTTTTTCCGCATACATAGCGCCGGTGGTACCCATCTGCACCGCAATGATCTTGCCTTTCAGGTCCTCAAACTTCTTAACGTCGTTCACTTCCTTGCGTACCACAAAAGCCAGACCGGACTTGTAATAGGGCTGCGTGAAAATAACCTGCTGTTTCCGTTCTTCCGTAATGCTGAAGCCTGCGATGGACACATCCAGGTTGCCGGCGTTTATCGCCGGAATCAGCGCATCAAAGCCCATGTTTCTGATCGTGCATTTCTTGTATCCCATCTCCTTGGCGATGGCGCGGATCAGATCCATGTCAAAACCGGTAAACTCTTTGGAATCCTTTTCCGGGAATTCAAAGGGCGCAAAGGACGGTTCCGTGCCTACGATCAGTTCCTCTTTCGCAGCGGTCGCCGGAGCTGCCGCTTTCTTGTCGTCAGCTTTTTTATCCCCGCCGCCGCAGCCGGCAGCCAGGATCCCCAGGGCCAATACCAGGATACTCAATAATACGGTTAACTTCTTCATCTTTCTTCCCCTCCAGAATAATTTTTTATGTTTTCCGCTGATTCAGCGTGGAGTTCACTTTTCCCCTTTTCCAAACCATTTTTCATACAGTTTATCATAGGTTCCGTTTCTTTTCAAATTATCCAGTGCCTTATCCATGGCTTTTTGCATGTCCGGCTTCTTTTTTCCCATCAGGATACCGTATTCTTCTACGGTCAGCGGATTGCCTGCCAAACTGGCAAAGGCACTGCCTCCATTTTTCAGGAAATACTGAAGCACCGGCAGATCGCACACCACCGCGTCCGCCTTTCCGTTCTTCAGCTCCGTAAAGGCCTGCTCGTTGGAGGCAAAGGCTTTGATCACGGCGCCCTTTTCTTCCAGCTGGCGGGCATACACTTCGCCGGTGGTTTCTTTCTGCACCGCTATGGTCTTTGCCTTCAGATCCTCAAAGGTTTTTACATCGGTTATCTCTTTCCTCACGATAAACGCAAGACCGGATTTATAATAAGGCTGGGTGAACAGCACGACCCGTTTGCGGGTATCATTGATGGTTACGGCGGAAATGGCAACATCGGCTTTACCCGAATTCACAGCCGGGATCAGCGCGTCAAAATCCATATTCACCACGGTGCACTTTTTGAAACCGATCTCCTGCGCAACGGCCTGGATCAACTCCACATCAAAGCCTGTCAGCTTTCCGGTTTTTTCATCCGTAAACTCAAAAGGCGCAAACGTCGCTTCCGTACCGACGACCAGTTCGTCCTTCAAAACCGCCTTATATTCGTTCTTTTCGTTTTTACTGCCGCCGCAGCCGACGGTCGCCAGCAAAACCAGAAAGACCAAAACAGCCAGTAGTTTTTTCATGCAACATTGCCTCCGGAACCTATGTTTCATGATGGGAAAAACCTGTTCCTGAAATAAAAACGCCCCGGCTGACCTGGTTTTCGCCCCCACACCCGCCTGCTGGAAGGTTCGCTCCTAAGCATCCGCTCCCCACTACTGCTTCTCTCGTAAAAAGAATGACCGGCCCATGCCGCCGTTACGCCGGCATGTCCTTCCTTCCCTACGGCAGGACTTACTTCTAAGCTGCACCGTGCTCACAGTACTTATACTGCTTACGTGGATCGTTTCGCCTGCAACTGGCATCGACTTTCAACCACAGACCCGGATTGTTTTTATTCATTTAATATAGCACACCGCGTTGAATATTTCAAGCATTTTACAGCACGATTGCAAGGTCTTTCCATCAGGTGTTTAATTGTTAACACAACGGAGCGCGTATAGCGAACCTGTTTTTGGCAAATTTATGTTTGCCTTGACGTTTACCCCCAAAGCCACTATACTATAATCACACATAAAAAATCGAAACCATGACCGGATCCGTTCCGGTTATATTTATCTGGCAGAAAAACTACGAGAACGCCGGTTTCACGGGCTTGTGCGCGTACCGGACAACGAAACCGCGGTTCTCTCCAATACATGAAGTACGGACGTGATATTATGCTTTCAATCCCTCAGTATCTCGATTTCGCCTTCACGGGGAAAACGAAAGAGATTTGCAGCTTTTTTTTAGAACTTTTACAACGGAAGAACGGGGCTCTTTACCTCCATTCGCAACAGGTTGCCAATTATGCGGCCAGCGTGGCTGCCAAGCTGGGACTCTCCCGCAAGGAGATCGGCATCATCCGGACCGCGGCACTGATGCACGACATCGGTCTGTTAAGCGTTCCCAACAGCATACTGAATAAATTCCCCTATCTGAGCACCCGGGAAATGGCCCAGTACAAACGCCATTGTATTGCCGGCTGCAGCATGCTGGAAAACATGGAAGAATTCTCCGGCGTCATCGACCTGATTCGCTGCCACCACGAAAAGTGGGACGGCACGGGGTATCCCAAACGGCTGAAGGGCGTGAACATCCCTTTGGGCGCGCGGATCATCAGTGTGGCAGATTATTATGACAGTGTGATCAACCCCTGCTCGGCCCAGTGGCAGAAAAGCCATCAGGAAGCGCTGCAGGAACTGTTAAGCGCGATGGGGACTTCCTTTGATCCGGAAATTGTCAAGGCATTTGTTGAAGCAATCGCCCCGGGCAATACCATAAAGGCCCTGCCTGTTTACAGTAAGAAAGGCAAAAAGGGAAAAGTGAAAACGGCCGCCGCCGTTTTGGCTTCTGCTGCGACAAAAACGGCTGAGACCGAAAAAATAGCGGAGACCGGTGAAGCCAAAGAATACGCATAAAACACAACAGATAAAAACACAGCAGGTTACGGATTCTGTTCCGCAGCCTGCTGTTTGTTTTTTGCTGTTGTTTTGGGAGACATTGACGCAGTCAGTCACAAAAAGCACCGGTCAGCGTGCAGACGAATGAATCAGCGTCTCCTTTACTATTTGACAAGTTCGTTCAGCACTTCTTCCGTATTTTCCCCTAACCGGGGCGCCCGCCGGTAAAAGGCGCAGGGTGTTTTGGAAAACTTGGGAACAAACCCCATGGTCTTATAATTCCCCAGCTCCGCATCTTCGATTTCCAGCACCATCTCATCCGCCTTTGCCTGCTCCGTAGCCAGGGCCTCGTCATAATTCAGCACGGGAGCCAGACAGGCATCCGATCCTTTGGCCAGTTCTATCCACTCTTTCAGCGGTTTTTCCGCAAACGAAGCCGCCAGTTCATGCTTGATATAGACATGTTTGTCCTCATCTCGAATCAGCGGGATCAGATCCGTCCGTTCCAGCAGATTGCACAGGTTTGTCCAGAATTTTTCTTCCAGACAGCCCACGCTCACATACCGTCCGTCTTCGGTCTGATAAATATTATAGTTGGGATACGCGCCGCTCAGCCAGTTGTTGCCCCGCATATTGACAAACCCGTTTCCGAAATAGGTTGCGCTGACACCTGGCACCAGGGCCAGACAGGTATCGAACAGGGAAATGCTGATCTCCTGCCCTTCCCCCGTTTTTTCCGCATGGTGCAGCGCCGCCAGGATGGACATGCCCGCCATGGCCGAAGCCTGCATATCCGCAATCAGTATGCCGGGAATAGCCGGGCTGCCGTAACGCTTTCCGCTTAAGGAAACCAGTCCGGCCAGACTCTGGTACCCGATATCGTGGTCCGCCTGTTTTACCAGCGGCCCCTTCGTACCGTAACCGGTGATGGCACAATAGACGATCTTCGGATTAATCTTACGCACGGTTTCAAAATCGATTCCCAGCTTTTTCATTACGCCGGGCCGGAAGCTTTCCACCACCACGTCAGCGGTCTTCGCCAGTTCCAAAAACACCGCTTTGTCTTCTTCTTGTTTTAAATCCATGGCCACGCTTCGTTTATTGCGGTTCACTTCCATGAACCAGCAGGCAAAATCACCCCGGCGGGGCACAAAATCCCGGGCATAGTCTCCTTTTACCGGTTCTTCGATTTTAATTACGTCCGCGCCCATATCGGCAAACATGCGGGTACAGAAAGGTCCGGGCAGCAGCCGGGATAAGTCGAGTATTCTGACATCCTGTAAGGGTCCCATGGTTTCACTCCTTTAAATGTAACATAACTACTACTATCGGGAAAAAGCTTCGCAAAACCGGAGTCGTGTTGACAGGGCAACCCGCCTCCCACTCCTCTGTATGCCGCGCATCGCTCCGCTCAGCGCAGCTTCCCTCGTCGACTGGGACCCTTCCGGGTTGCCCTGTCAATGCTCAACGGAATGGCGCAATCCGATGTTTTGCTCAGGTCTTCTCCTGCTTTTATTAATTTCTATTTACTACTATTTTAATCGGTTACGCAAAAGTTGACAAGTGCAACAGAAAAACGTAAACTGGAAGAAACACTGTTTACGGAATTCTACTGTTTACGGAATACTAAAATGTAAAGGAGTCGCTATCATGTCTGTGGAACGCGCCAGAAAGTTTCTGTCCCAGTTCGGTATGGAAGATAAGATCATCACGTTTAAGGAGTCCAGCGCTACGGTAGAACTGGCCGCAAAAGCTGCCGGAACGGAGCCGGCCCGCATCGCAAAAACGCTTTCCTTTGCAGGGAAAGAGCATCCTGTTTTAATTGTAACTGCCGGGGATACAAAAATCGATAATGCCAGATTCAAGCACTTTTTCGGCATGAAAGCCCACATGCTTCCCTTTGCCGAAGTGGAAGAACAGATTGGCCACGCGCCCGGCGGCGTCTGCCCCTTCGGCGTGAACGAAGGCGTCAAAGTGTATCTGGATATTTCCATGAAGCGCTTTCCTACCATGTTCCCCGCCGCAGGCGAAGAAAACAACGCCATTGAGCTGACACCGGAAGAGCTGGAAAAATACACCGTCAACGAGGGCTGGGTAGACCTTTGCAAGGGCTGGCAGGATAACTGAGACAGCAGATAACCGATGTATCAGCGATTCGTTCGTGTACATGCCTGTCGCGTACATGTCTATTATCCATTGAACCCGTTTCAAACGCCCACATGAATTGAAAATTAAAACCGTAATGTTTTGGAATGCGTCTTTCCTTAAATCTGCACTCCGGGCATTACGGTTTTTTTGTTTTGGTTTTCCTTTTGATTTTCTGTTTAGGTTTTCCGTCTGGTTCTTCTGTTCAGTTTTTCTTTTTCATAAAAAAGGGTGCAAGCAGGGATATGGCAGCGGCTGCCAGGAAGAACAGGCAGATAGGTCTTGTGAAGAAGATGGCGGGATTACCGTCGCTCATGATCAGGGAGCCTACAAAATTCTGCTCTGCCATACCGCCTAAAATGATGCCGATGATGATGGCGCTCATGGAAAATTTCAGCTTGTTCAGAAAATATCCGATGAACCCGCTGGCCACCATCACATACACATCCGTCATGGAATTCCCGTAGCTGTAAGTCCCCACAAAGGTCATCAGCATAATGATGGGAAGCAGGATCTCATTCGGCACGTTGGTCAGTTTTACAAAAAGACGGATCAGCGAATAGCCCATGCAGGCCATGATGATATTGGCCAGCAGCAGACCGATAAAGATCGCATATACGTCCGGCGCTTTTTCAATGAACAGCAGCGGTCCTGGCTGCAGGCCCTGTACCATCAGCGCCCCCATCATGATGGCGGTGGCCCCGTCCCCGGGGATGCCCAGGGTCAGCACCGGGATAAACGCCCCGCCGCTGACAGCATTGTTCCCGGCCTCCGGCGCGGCTACGCCTTCCGGTTCCCCGTGTCCGAAGTTTTCGCTGTGTTTGCTCCACCGCTTGGCCTGGTCGTAAGACACAAAGCTGGCGATATCCCCGCCGGTTCCGGGAATACAGCCGATAAACGTACCGATGGCGCTGCTGCGCAGCATGGTCACAAAGCAGCGTTTTAAATCTGCCATGGACGGCAGCACCTTATGAATGGTCACGTGTTGCTTAAGCTGTGATTTCTGCCAGCAGTCCTCCACACTCTGCAGCATCTGCGCCAGCGCAAACACGCCGATCAGGATCGGAATAAAGCTGACGCCGCCCAACAGGTAGGTGGTATCTAATGTAAAACGGATGACGCCGCTCATGGCGTCAATGCCCACCGTGGCCAGGAACAGGCCGATGATGCCGCCCATGATCCCTTTCAGCACGTTGCCGCTGGATACACTGGTAATAATGGACAGCCCGAATACCGCCAGCGCAAAATATTCCGGTTTGGAAAACTGCAGAGAAATTTTAGCCAGAAGAGGCGCGCAGATAATCAGGCAGATCGTACTGAAGATGCCGCCAAAGGCGCTGGCCGTAGTGGAAAGTCCCAAAGCCCGGCCCGGCTGACGCAGTTCCACTGCCATGGGATAGCCGTCCAGGGTCGTAGCCACACTGGCAGGAGTGCCCGGAGTCTTCAGCAGAATCGCACTGATGCTTCCCCCGTAAATCGCGCCGCAGTAGATGCCCAACAGCATCAATATACCCGCCATCCCTTTAAAGGCGAAAGCCAGGGGCAGCAGCAGCGCCAGGCCCATGTTCACGGAAAGGCCCGGCATGGCGCCGAACATGATGCCCACGCCCACGCCAAAAATCAGACACACAAAATTAAACGGCTCTGCAATAAGTCCTAATGCTGTAATAATGTCCGCCATCGTCCCCCTCCTATTCTAAAAACACAGAGGACGGCAGCGACGTATGCAGAAGCTGTCCGAACACCAGATAAATAAACAATGTCACGCAAAGGGCTGTCAGCAGCATCCGCTTTTTGTCACGGCATTCCAGCCGGTACATAAGGCAGGGGATCAGCAACAGGGCCGCAGGGTAAAACCCGGTGAGATGCACCAACCCGCAAAACGCGGCGATCAGTCCCATCACCACATACACCTGCCGGTTGGCCGCCGTACCCAACGCGATTCGTTCTTCCGCCAGTTCCTGCCGGTGGAAGAGCGTATAAACCGCCAGAGCAGCCGCCGCAACGGCCAGAGCCAGCCCCAGCAGGAACGGCCAGAACCCCGGTCCCGGCCCCTGCTCCGTCATATCCATGGGAAAACGGGACGAGGCGCCCATCATACAGCCGCCCATGGCCAGCCCTACAATACACACCACAAAATTGCAAAATTTCATGGAAATCATCCGATTACTCTCCTGTCAGAAGAAGCCGTAGCGATACTGTTATACCGCTGCGGCTTTTGATAAAGGAAGTACAAATCCGTTCTTCCGTATGTCCAAAGCAGTTCTATTTTTTCAGGAATTTAGCGTACATGGCATCGTCGTCCGCCATCATCTTATCGCAGGCGTCGCCGACGATGGCAGTAGGATCGATCCCCTGCTTTTTGAAGTAATCCTTAAATTCTTTGCTGTTGCAGACCTTTTCGGCTGCCTTGCGCAGTACGTCCATCTTTTCCTTCGGCGTGCCTTTCGGCGCTACCAGAGCCGCCCAGGCGCGGATTGCCATAGGATGTCCCAGTTCCTTAAAGGTCGGAACCTTGGGATAGAATTCGCTGCGGGTATCCGCCATCACAGCCAGAATCTTCAGCGTGCCTGCATCGATCTGGCTCTTGAATACGCTGGGGTCCGCCAGGGTCGCGTCGATATGTTTGCCTGCCAGGGCAGCCGCAATGTCGGCGCTTCCTTTCGGATAGGGAACGTGTTTAAACTTTACGTCAAATTCCTTTTCAAAGTTCAGCGCGGCAATATGCCAGATGGCGCCGGTACCGGAGTTGCCCATGGAAATCTTGCCGGCATTGTCTTTTGCATATTTTACAAACTCATCCAGAGTATTGTACGGTGCTTCCTTCGTAACGATCAGGGCTGCGGGAGCCGCAATGGGCGCGCACACGGAAACATAATCCTTGTTGGTCACGGTGGCTTTGCCCTGATGGGGGAACATGGCCAGCTCTACCGTCACCATACCCAGGGTATGTCCGTCCGGTTTCGCCTTGGACAGTTCCACCATGCCGGTGATACCGCCGCCGTCCGGTTTATTTACGGGAACGAACTTACTTCCCGTTAATTCCTTTTGCAGGAAGGAGATCAGCCCGCGGGCACTGGTGTCCGTGCCGCCGCCCGGCGCTTTCGGAATAATGACAGTAATGTCGCCGTCAGCCGGGTAGGCCGCTTTCTTTTCCGTGCTGCCGCCACAGCCGGCCACACCTAACAACATGGCCGTCAACATCAATAAGGTGATCAGTTTCTTCATAGCTTTTTCTCTCCTTTTACTTCATTAGCGTATTCTTATTTTATCACATGCTGCGCCTGGCTGCATCATGTATGTTCCCGAATCCTGAACTTGCGGCACTGGGCAATCTCACGCCAGGTCAGAAACGCCACGGCAATGTTTTCCCGGTTGTATGTGTAAGACACCCACAACCCGTTAAAGGTGTACGTCAGAGACGGATAACTGAATTCGCCCGTTCCTTTTTCCAGCCGCAGGAACATCTCCCAGCGGCTGCCGTTTTCCCGGCCCATGAACAGAGCCAGCGGCGTGCGGGCGCCCCAGTTACCCCGCACCGGATTGCAGGCCAGAAACAGCCGGCCCCCCGGCACACGGATCACATCAAAGCCGCTGTTGTTATTGTACAGTTCCGTAGGCTGCGGGTCTGTCCAATGCTTCCCCTCATCTTCGGAAACACTGCTGTAAATATAACCTTCCGTGCTGCGCATATACATATGCAGCCTTCCCAGTTCCTGCCAGATAACCGGCTGGATGACGCCTCGTCCGTTAAAGCTCTGGGCGCTGAGAGGCGGCAGTTCGGAAACAGCGACTGGCTCTGTATGCCCGTGCTCCCCGTCTTCCGGCAAATTAAGCGCCAGCAGGTTCAGTCCCAGCAGCGCGGTACGGTTCCAGGTAATGCCGTAATTATCGCTGTAATCACAGAAGCACTGCCATTCGCCACGCTCAATGCTCCCCCCGGCGCAGATACGCCCGGAAGGAAGGAGGATAGGTTTTGTCCGCACCGGCCCGCGCCCTCCGGTGGAGTCGCCCGGTACCAGCGGACGGGGATGTCCCCAGTATACCGGGTCAGTCCGGCTCAGCATGACCATGGTCTTCCACTCTGCAATTTTATTCCCGGTTTTGAAAAACAGCAGCACATGCTCGTGCTGGACCAGCAGCACCGGATTCCAGCATGCCTCCGGCATGTTCGTGATGCAGACCGGTTCCGTCCAGTCGCAGGATACCTCCAACGTTTCCTGCACACGACCGTCATGGATATGCTCCCGGCCGCTATCCGGCTTTTTCTCTTTCACCGCAGTATAACGGGGTCTGCCTACAGAGAAATAAATCTCCGTATCCGCCGCGCCTTCCCGGCTGCCGCCGAACCAGACGCACAGCAGGGAGCCGTTGGGCAGCGCCGTCAGACAGCTGCCGTGGCACATGGGTGTGGGCAGTGTTTTGCATATCAGTTGTTTAAACAAAAAAGGTCACACCTTTCCTTGTTCATTGCTATTCTTATTTTACCATTTCATCTAAAAATTCGCAAAAAAATACGAGGCTTCGGAATAAAACCAAAGCCCCGTTTCACAAACTCAGGTATTAGCCAGGCAGTCCGTCTGCGCCTTGGATGGAAATGGGCTGCGCTTTAAGATACAGGCAGTCACTCCGTTTAAACACAGACCGCAAACGGTTCGTTATTTGTTTTTCTGATAAAACTCTTCCATGAACTGCGCCAGCGCTTCACAGCCTGCCAGCGGCATGGCGTTGTAAATGGAAGCGCGGATACCGCCTACGCTGCGGTGTCCTTTCAGTCCGCCTAGCCCGCGCTGTTTGCCTTCCTCCACAAATTTTGCTTCCAGTTCTTTGGAAGGCAGGTTGAAGGTCACGTTCATGATGGAACGGCTGGCCTTTTCCGCCCGGCCTTTATAAAATTCCGGATACTTGTCCAGCAGCGCATACAACAAAGCCGCTTTTTTCCGGTTCACGGCTTCCATAGCCGCCAGGCCGCCCTGCTTCTTCAGCCACTTTGCCACCTTGCCTACGATGTAGATGGCAAATACCGGCGGCGTGTTGTACAGGGAATCCTTGTTCAGTATGGTCTCATAGTTCATCATGACGGGCAGCTTTTTGTCGCGACCTGCCACGTAATCTTTCTTCGCAATGATCAGCACCACGCCGGCGGGCCCGATATTCTTCTGTGCTCCGCTGTAAATCAGGGAGAACTTTTCTACCGGGAAAGGACGGGACAGAATTTCCGAAGACATGTCCGCGATCAGGGGCACGTCTCCCGTTTCCGGATAGGCAAAATACTCCGTGCCTTCAATGGTATTGTTGCCGGTAATGTGCAGGTACGCGCAGTTTTCGGGCAGCTTCACTTCTTCCGGACGGGGCACCCGGTCGTAGCCCCGGTCTTTGGAGCTGAACACCTTCACCGCCTTGCCCACTTTTTCCGCTTCTTCAAAGGCTTTGTCGGAGAACGAACCGGTGTCGGAATACGCCGCCGTCATCCCTTCTTTCAAAAAGTTGCAGGGCACGCAGCTGAACTGCAGGCTGCCGCCGCCGCCCATAAAGAAGATGCCGTAATCGTCCGGCAGATTCAGCAAATCTTTTATATCCTGTTTGGTTTCTTTCAGCACTTTTTCAAAAGCAGGGCTGCGATGGCTGATCTCCAGGATGGACATCCCGGTATTGTTAAAATCCAGCAGTTCCGCCTGAACTTCTTCCAGTACTTCCAGAGGCAGGGCCGCAGGGCCCGCGTTAAAATTGAATATCCGGCTCACGTTGATTACTCCTTTTCACAAAATATTATAAATTACTGCAAATCTTCCAGCAGGTGCACCACCATGCCGTCTCTTAATTTGGGCTCAAACCAGGTGGACTTGGGCGGCATGATCTGGCCCGCGTCCGCAACGGACATGACTTCCTGCATCAGGGTGGGGTACATGGAGAAGGCCACGGCAAATTTGCCGCTGTCCACCTTACGTTCCAGTTCCTCCAGGCCCCGGATGCCGCCCACAAAACCAAT
>ONAV01000055.1 GCA_900315925.1 uncultured Selenomonadales bacterium
CGTTCATCAGACCGTCAATATTAGACGGATGAAGCCCGATGCTGGGCTCGTCCAGTACATATAAAACGCCCGTTGTTTCGTTGCGGACGGCGCGGGCCAGCTGCACCCGCTGCCGTTCACCGGTAGACAGCGTATTGCTGGCCCGGTCGAGGGTAAGATACCCGAGGCCCAGGTCAATTAGTCGTTTTGCATTGTCCAAAAATGACTGGATGATACTATCCGCCATGGGACGCATCTCTTCCGGCAGCGTTCCCGGTACAGCCTGCACCCACGGAATCAGGTCCGCCAGTGTCATGGCTGTCGCTTCCGCCAGATTTTTTCCGGCCAGCGTTGTGGAGCGAACTTTCGCCGAAAGCCTGGTACCGCCGCAATCGGGACAAGCAGATTCGTGCAGGAATTTTTCCACCCGTTTCATGCCCTTTTCGTCTTTGACTTTGGCCAGCGCGTTCTCCACCGTATAGACAGCATTATAATAAGTAAAATCCATCTCCCCCGCCATGTTCGTCTTCTCGTTCATGTAGAGAAGATGGTGTTTTTTGGCCGGGCCGTGGAACACGATTTCTTTTTCTTTCGGCGTCAGATCGCGGAATGGGACATCGGTGCGCACGCCCAGGTCACGGGCGATATCCTTCATCAGGGACCACATCAGGGTCTGCCAGGGCGCCACAGCGCCTTCGTCGATGGTCAGGGAGTCGTCAGGCACCAGCGAATCCTCGTTCACGGTGCGGATCACACCCGTGCCGGAACAGGAGGGGCAGGCGCCTTCTGAATTAAAGGCCATCGCTTCCGCGCCGGGGCCGTAAAACTCTTCACCGCAGACGGGACATTTTGTAGGCAGCATCAACGCCACATTCATGTCCGGTGGGCAGGGGTGCCCGTTGGGACAGCAATGACTGCCCAGCCGGGAGAACAGCAGGCGCAGGCTGTTCAGCAGTTCTGAAGCGGTTCCGAAAGTACTGCGGATGCCGGGAATACCCGGACGTTGGTGCAGGGCCAGCGCAGCCGGAACATGTTTGATTTCGTCTACCTCGGCCCGGCCGGCCTGGGTGATGCGGCGCCGGGTATAGGTGGAAAGTGCTTCCAGGTACCGTCGCGACCCTTCCGCGTACAACGTGCCCAGCGCCAGCGAAGATTTTCCGGATCCGGAAACGCCCGCAATAGCCACCAGCTTGCCGAGAGGAATGTCCACGTCAATGTTTTTCAGGTTATGTACCTTTGCCCCGCGGACGATGATGTGCCGCGGTGCGGTTCTGCTATCTTTCATACTGATTTTGCTTTTCCTTTTCACTTTTATGGAAATATATTACTACTGCTTACTGTTACTATAACATAATGTTACCTGATTTTACAAAAAAAGAATCAGGACGACTTCACAAAAATGAAGAGCCCTGATTTTTCAAAATAGTTATACGTGGCTTCCGGTCGTATGACACGCTTTCACACCGATCACCGGCACAAGCCGGGAACCTAAAATGGCAGCGACCACGCATAACACGGCATCCCCCGGCACTGCCAGAATGAAACAGTACAACACCAGCGGCCAGATTGCAATAGGTGTTCCCAGGTAATAATTGCTGATCATATAACAGTAAACCATACCGCACAAATACACAACGGCCAGGTTCAATGCATTGCCCAGCAGCAGATTTTTGAATGAGGAGCCTCCGGTTTTTTCCGCAAAGTATCCGGAAATATAGGCGCCGATGGCAAAACCCGGCAGATAACCGAAGCTTGGTTTAAGGATATAGCCGGGCCCACCGCCTTCCGCAAAGACAGGCACTCCCAGCAGCCCCAGCACGATATACAGGATCACGCTGGTTGCTCCCAGGCGTGATCCCAACAGCACGCCTGCCAAGGTAGTGAACAGAAACTGCAGGGTAAACGGCACTACGGGAACCGGAATGCGAATGAAGGCGCCAATGGCAATCAGCGCGGTAAAAATCGCACACAGGATCTGGTTTCGTAATTTTGAATTGCGCACAGCAGAGGCCTCCTATCAAAACGCGCAGGGATCGGAAAACGAATTCACGTCCTGTTTACGTACTCTGTCAAAGATTTCTTCCATAGATTTTGTCAAGCGCGACAGCATTTCATCCATTTCTGCCGGTGTGGAACACAAAGGCGGCATAAAGACGATTACATCACCGATGTTACGAATAATGAGTCCGTACTTCCGCGCATTCTGACAGATACCGCCCGCCATTAAGAGACCGGGATCAAAGGGAATCCGGTTCGCTTTGTCACGCATCAGTTCAATGCCACCCAGCATGCCGCACTGACGCGCCTCTCCCACATATTCCATTTCATTGATACGATTAAAATGCTGACGGATCATTTCCATTTTAGGCGGCAGGCCGGCAATCACATCATCCTCCTTAAAAATGCGAAGGCTGGCCAGTCCCGCTGCGCAGGCAAGGTTATTCCCCGTATAGGAATGTCCGTGATAAAACGTCTTATATTCTGTCGGCTCGCCCAAAAACGCGTTGTAAATTTCGTCCGTCACCAGCGTCGCTCCTAACGGCAGATAACCGGCGCTGATGCCTTTGGAAAGACACATCATGTCCGGCAACACATTTTCATGATTGCAGGCGAACATCAATCCGGTTCGCCCAAACCCCACCGCTACTTCATCCACAATCAGCAGCACATTGTATTTTTTCGTCAGGTCCCTGACGCCTTTGATGTAACCTTTCGGCTGCATCAGCATGCCTGCGGCACATTGGCACAACGGTTCGATAATCATGGCCGCCGTATGGGACGCGTGCTCTTTCAGATACGCTTCCAGTTCCTTTAATAAAGCATCCAGGAATTCCTTTTCCGAATGTACGTCCATCCTGGTATGGTAGAACGAGGGACAGCTGACACGGTGAGTCGAAAACAGCAGCGGTTTATAGGCCTTGTGGAACACTTCCACATTACCAACGGAAACTGCGCCTACCGTATCGCCGTGATAGGAATCGCCTAAATTAATGAAATCTTTCTTCTCCGGATGTCCGGCGTAATTCCAGTATTGGAATGCTATCTTGATAGCAGCTTCCACGGCAGTGGAACCGTCGTCGGAATAGAAGACTTTATTCAATCCATCCGGCGTAACTTCCACCAGCTTTTCCGCCAGTTCGGCAGAGGGTTCGTTAATCAGTCCCAGCAGCGTGCTATGTTCCACTTTGTTTAATTCCGCAATGATTGCTTCATTAATTTCTTTCCGCCGGTGCCCGTGGATATTGACCCACAGACTGCTGATAGCATCCAGGTACTCTTTTCCTTCCGTATCATACAGTTTCACGCCTTCCCCATGGTCAATTACTAGCTGGGGATTCTCCAACCATCCTTTCATCTGGGTAAAAGGATGCCAGATATATTTTTTGTCCAATTCTTCCCATTTGTTCATCTAAGCGTCTCCTTGTTCTTTAATTACGCATTTCTTTCGCCAGTTCCAGGATTTTGTCCAGTTCAACAGTTTGCTCCGTAGTCAGGGCCAGCTTCCGTGGATCGTTCATTTCTTCTTCTGTCATCCTGGGAAGCTTTCCCAAAACCGGAAGCCCCGTCAGCTTTTCGTAGTAATACAGATTACCTTTCTCCAAATCTCCCGCTGTTTCTTCATTCCATTCGTTCACTATAAATCCCAAAACCGGAATACCGTGCTGCTGACAGTAATAGGAAGTCAGCACCGCGTGATTAACATTTCCCAATATCGGTTTTACTACAATTAAAACCGGAATGCCCAGTGCTTTAAAATAGTCCTTCACCAGAAACTCTTCCGTAATCGGCGCCGTGATACCTCCAATACCTTCCAGCACGGAGACCTCATGACCGGTCATACAGGCCTTCGCGCCTTCAATCATTCTTTCCGGCTGAAGTGTTACGCCTTCCAGTCTGCTGGCTTCTGCCGGAGCCAAAGCAGCTTCTAATATTACAGGAATCACTTCCTTGCGCAATGCGTCAGGATAACCCGCACATTTCATCTGGAACTCCGCATCTGTTGAAATCAGTTCCCCATCCTGCCGCCGCACACATCCGGAAGCAACCGGTTTGAAAATGCCCGGTGTAATTCCACGAAAACGCAATGCGGCTGCCAACGCCCCTGTCACCACGGTTTTTCCCATTTCCGTATCCGTTGCTGTAATGCCTATTGCAAGCAAACCCATACCCTCTTTCTTTGGTTTAATAGATGCCTTCACCATTTGCCCTGCAACGTTAACTACGCTTTAGACATTGGTTCACGTTAAAATTATAAGGCGGAATCGTAAATACGTCAACTTTATTTTCGAATAGGTTGACGTTATTTTTTAGAATAGCAAAAACACCGGGTAATAAAAACAGGACGCATCTCAACTCAAACAAGTTGAAAGCGTCCTGTTTATTTATGCCTGCCGGGAGAATCAGTTTTCTATTACTTGCTTTCTTTCCCAAACCATTTTTTGTAAATTTTGTCGTACTCCCCGCTGTTCTTCAGTTCCACAATCGCTTTATGGATGCCTGATTCTTGGTTCCAAGATTCCGGTCAACCTGGCAGAACTGTTCATTCTTTTTTTAGATCGTACCATCATCAGCCTTATCATTGCTTCTGCTTTTGCCCATATGATTTTCTAGTTTTCAATTTGTTTTTTTCTCCCAACCGAACCGGATGGCCCCAAACTTACAGGCTGCCTTGCAGTCGCCGCAAGAAATGCACTCGCAGTCTCCCACTTTTCTGATGTCCATTTTACAGGTTCGCAGGCAGGCGTTGCCGTGCACACACTTATTTTCGTCCAGCTTGACGGAAAGCAGCGCGATTTTGTTAAACAGACCGTAGAATGCCCCTAACGGGCAGATAAACCGGCAGAAGGCCAATGCCAGCAACAGCAGCCAGCATAAAACCCGCAGGGGAAGATAGGCCAGCTCGTCCGCAAACAGCCTCTGCATGAAATTCAGCGGGCAGCCCGCCACCGACGTCGGACAGTAACGGCAGTTCAGCCCCGGCACACAGAATTCACTGTTGATATATTTCGCAGGGATATCGCTGATTAAATTACAGTTGTACAAAATGGCCGAACAGAGTTGCAGCAGACGGCGGGTAACCATGATGGTCCATTTCTCCTTTACTGTTTTATTCTTTAAGGATACGCTGATTAAATGAGTTTGTACGATGACCGAGTGCTTTTTACGACTGACAAGGAAATGGCCCGAAGGTGCAGCAGTAGCTGCGTTGAGGAACATTGACGCAGTCAGTCACAAAAAGCACCGGTCAGCGTGCAGACGTATTAATCATCGTTTACTTAAGTTTAAAACGCTATCACAAAGAAAGTTCCCGCGCCCGATTGCGTTCCTGCCATTTCACGCAGGCAATGCTGATTTCAAACAGCAGCACCGCCGGCAGCGCCATCATTATCTGGCTGATTACATCCGGCGGCGTCAGCAACGCCCCAATCACAAAACTCAATAAGATAGCAAACCGCCGTCCCTTTTTCAGGGTAACGGAATGCAGCACGCCCACTTTAGCCAAAATAGAGCAGGCCAGCGGCATTTCAAAGATAATACCAAAGGGCAGCACAAAGCCTATCAGAAAGGAAACGTAACGGTCAAGGGCCAGCAACGGCAGCGCCGTATCGACTCCCACATATACAAAAAAGCTGAGAGCAGAAGAAAATACCGCAACGTAACCAAAGGTTACCCCCAAAACAAAAAGGAACAGGGACAGAAACGTCCATCCCAGCGCCAGCTTCTTTTCTTCCGGATAAAGCGCCGGGCGCACGAACGCCCACAGCTGCCATAACAACACCGGCGATGCCAGAATCACGGCGCAGAGAAACACCACTTTCATCTGTACGTAAAGCACGTCCGCCAGCCCGAGATAAATGAACTGTACGCCTTCTTTTTTCACCGGCGCCGTTACCAGGTCCATAATCCGCTGCGGCCCGACATACATCAAGCATGCAAAATATACAACAACAGCCGCCACGCATTTCAGCAGCCGATGACGCAATTCGCCGATATGTTCCCAGACGGGTGCCTCGCCATTGCTGTCATCTTTCGTCGTCTCCTGCAGATGATCCGTTTGTTCGTTTTTTTGTTCAAAGTCCTTCAACGGCGGCGTTTCGTCAGCGTGCAATGTTTCAGCATGAACGTTTTGCCGCTGTGTTTTCCTTTCCGCCGTCTCTTCTTTGCACTGCATTCTATTTTTCCGCCTTGACAGCCGTCGGTTCTTCTTCCTTTTTCTCAGACCCTTTATTCACCTCTGACCGGAATTCCCGCAGGCTTGTGCCCAGCGCTTTGCCCAGTCCGGCCACCCGGCTTCCGCCAAACAGTACCAGCGCAATCATTAAAATAACCAGCAATTCTGTTGTCCCGATACGTCCCATGCTTATTCCTCCTTGTTCTCTTCCGCGTCTTCAGCCAGCGCAAGCCAGTTCGTTTTCAGAAAGCTGCGCACGCCCAGATACATCTTTGCGGATTTCTTTGCTATGCGCGGCAAATCTTTCGGCTCCAGCAGCAAAACCGCCAGCACCACAATAACCAGTAACTCGCCAAATCCGATTTCCATTTCGAAGCCCTTTCACCTGAACGCTTTCCACGGTTGTGGCAAGCCTTACTCTCCCCTGTTATCTTCATGCATCAGTTAAAAACGTGATTTCTATATTATTTTATTATAACAAAATATCAGTAGAAATACCACGGCTGTTTTCATTTCTCTCCTGCACACAGAACGTTTTGTTACTTATTGGCTGTGAATAGTAACGCGCACAGTACTAGATATGTTATAATTAGAAATACAGCAGGATACAGTTAGTTGAAGTAAGAGAATCGCAACATGCGACGGAATTGAATCGCAAAGCATTTTGTGATAAGAAAGAGGAACCATATCATGATCAGTTTGCAAAACGATTACAGCGAAGGCGCTCACCCGCAAATTCTGAAACGTCTGGCGGAAATCAATCTGGAACAGAACCCAGGTTACTGTACGGACAGCTATTGCGCCAGCGCGGCGGAAAAAATCAGACAGGCCTGCGCCTGTCCGGAAGCAGATATTTTCTTTTTAGTAGGCGGAACCCAGACCAACCAGGTCGTTATCGATACCATGCTGGCGCCCTATGAGGGCGTTGTTGCGGCCTGCACCGGACACGTAAGCATGCATGAAGCCGGCGCTATCGAATTCACAGGCCACAAAGTGCTGGAACTTCCGCATCACGAAGGGAAGATTGAAGCGGCAGAATTACAAGAATTGGTCAGCCATTTCTGGCAGGACGGTAATCATGAGCACATGGTGTTCCCCGGTATGGTCTATATCTCCCACCCTACTGAATACGGTACGCTGTACAGTAAAAAAGAACTGGAAGCCATTGCCCGGGTCTGCCACGAACATAAGATGCCGTTATATATGGACGGAGCCCGCCTGGCATACGGGTTGACAGCTCCCGGGACAGATGTTACACTGGCAGACATCGCCCGTTTCTGCGATGTCTTTTATATCGGCGGCACCAAATGCGGCGCTTTCTTCGGAGAAGCCGTGGTATTTACCAGACACAACATGCCCGCTCACTTTCTGACCCGTGTCAAGCAGCACGGCGCGTTGCTGGCCAAGGGACATATGTTGGGCATTCAGTTTGACACCCTCTTCACAGACAACCTGTACTGTGAAATCGGCGCCCACGCCATCCGCCTGGCGCAGCTTTTGCAGAACGGCTTACGGACCGCCGGACTGCAGCTTTATATCAACTCCCCTACCAACCAGCAATTCGTGGAACTGCCTGACACGGTAATCAAAAGGCTGGACGAACGGGGTGTCGTGTACAGTTTCTGGGAAAAAACAGCACCGGACAAAACGGTCATCCGCTTTGTCACCAGCTGGGCCACAAAAGAAGAAACCGTCCGGGAACTAATCAAGATACTGAAAGAAATACTATAGGTTAAAAGCAGAAAACGCCGGCCGTTCCAGCCAACGTTTCCTATAATCTATTCTTTTACTATTGCAAAACGGGGCCTGCAGATTGCAAACAGAAAATACCGGGGTATGTCAGCAAAGATAATCCATACCGCAGCCTGCATTTTAATCGCAAATACTATAAGCATATGATATAATAAAAAAGCAAATCTGCGAAACTTAATACGGAAATTTATCGGAAGGAGCTGTACACTATGATCAAGTTTGCCCATAACAATTTTAACGTGCTGGATTTAGAAAAAAGCCTGCAGTTTTATCAGGAAGCGTTGAACCTGAAAGAAGTCCGCCGGACAGAAAAGCCGGACTTCACATTGGTATATTTAGGCGATAACGGCGAGACGCCTCATACGCTGGAACTGACCTGGCTGAAAGATCGTAAAGAGCCCTATAACCTGGGCGAGAATGAATTCCATCTGGCTTTTGTCACCGATGACTACGAAGCCCTCCATGAAAAGCATAAAAAGATGGGCTGTATCTGTTATGAAAATCCCATGATGGGCATTTATTTCATCAATGACCCGGACGGCTACTGGCTGGAAATCCTGCCGGTACGGTAAGGTAAAAAGCTGATTCAATACGTTTGTGTCGTCACCAAACCGCGCATACTAGTGAATCAGCCGTTCCAACTATTCTAAAAACATGGAGAAGAAGAACATGCGTATCATTGTGATTGACGGACAGGGCGGCGGCATCGGCCGCTCTTTGGTAGAATTACTTGTTAAAAATTTCCCGGACGCGGAAATCGGAGCGACAGGAACCAATTCCATCGCAACGGAAACTATGCTGAAAGGAGGACCGTCCTTTGCAGCTACCGGTGAAAACGCAATCTTGTTTAACGCTGCAGAAGCGGATGTGATTATCGGGCCTGCAGGCATCATCATGGCCAACGCCCTTCACGGGGAAATCAGCCCGGCCATCGCCATGGCAGTTTCCTCCAGCAAAGCAAAGGTCGTGCTCATTCCCATGAACCACTGCCGTGCATACATCGCCGGAGTGGAAGAGAAAAAAGTAGCGGAATATCTGCAGGACGCAATAGACATTATCCGGCGAATTATGAAAGAAGAAGAAAAGTAAAAAAGCTATGCCGTCAGCCATCTCTGTAACGATGACCGACGGCATTCGTATTTGAAAAACAGGTTTGTCAAACCAAAGTCATTTAGTTAATCTCCACTCTGAAAAAATCAGGGGTGTCAGCCCGACGCGTTTTCCGGTTCCTCTTCATTCAAACGGCTGATAAATCCCCTCTGCCCTTTTGCGGCTTGCCGTTTTGGAAAGGTAGGTTCCTTCAATCACAGGAAAACCCCGGCGCGCAATGGTCTTCTTCAGATAATTCTTAAACGGACAGGGCAGACGGTGATGGTTCTCCGAGCAAATACAGGTAGACAGATGAATCACCACGTCCTCTTTCTTTTCTCCATTAGCCAACAACCGTTTTTCCAGATTTTCAATTTTTACATCAATTCCGGCTCCGCAACAGCCGCCGCAGTTGACAGCCATGTACCGGGTGTCCTCAGGGTACCCTTCCATTTTCCCGCTGCGCTGGGTAAACGCTTTCATGCAATTATATCCGGAACAGCGCCGGGTCACCAGTTCGCACTGCACAATTACCACTAATTTTGACATGGTCATTCCTCCTCAACTATGGTATAATGAAAAATTGTAAAAAGAAAGGATAGCAGATAGTATTCTGAACAGGAGATCGGCATCGTCACTTTTTCATTTCCTTTGCGGGAGGCACCATCGGTTTTAAACTGGGGGAACAGTTCCGTAGTCACGCCACCCGGGCCGGAGGTTTGGTTCTCTGCCTCATCGGGCTGAAAGTACTGCTGGAACACACAGGATATCTGTAACACACAGCTTATGCCAGCAGCATGACGGCCTCACCCGCTTGTACGGAATGAAAGAAAGCGGGTCGCTATTCTTCTCACTATTAAAAGCAACGCCTGTTTTTCACATAGCTTCGTCTGCATCAGGCGAAGCTGTTTTTATAAACGAACGAACGCGCTTTTCCGGCTTCAAGGTGTAGTCGGTCCAATACAGGATGTTTTCATCGAAACTGTAATATAAAAGTCCCGACCCGTTACGATACCTCACCTTATCCTTCACGCTGCCGTCACGTTTCACCTTTCGCAATACAAAGAGGCCATTTTCATAATACAGACTGCCATCTTTCTGGTAGTGCGCCCGCATGATATACACGTCCATTTTGGGAAGCTTGTCGCGTACAGCGACAGTCACATCATACCATTCCGGTTCATCCGCCGGCGTAACGGATATAAGCAGACGACCGCCCGCCTTTTCTTCCCAGTAACCTTCGTAGCTTTCCGGCGCAATCATTTCATAGTCTTTTCTGCCTGTCTGAACGGGCCGGTCGGCAAAAACCGACGGGCAGCATAAAAGGGTAAGCAAAAGCAGGCAAAGGGCAATTATTTTTTTCATTTTGACTCTCCAATCCTAAGGAAACACTGATTAATTTGTCTGCACGCTGAGCGCGCAAACTCATTTACTCAGCATCTCCCTAAATCCTTTTTCCTGATTTTACTCCAAAAACAAAAAAACATCAATTACATTAAGTAAAAGCTTGTAGCAAGGAGGAACAAACATGAACTATATACACTACTACCAGTCGCCGCTGGGGGAAATCATTCTGACCAGCGACGGCAAGTCCCTCACCGGCCTGTCGTATGACTTCCCGAAAATGCTGTTGCCTTATTTCATAGAAAAGCCGCTTCCAATTTTTACGGAAACGGACCGCTGGCTGGATATCTATTTCAGTGGAAAGAATCCCGACTTTACCCCAAAACTGCATCTGAAAGTAACAGGTTTCCGGAAAATGGTATGGGATATCCTGCTCACGATTCCGTTCGGCCAGACGATAACCTATGGGGAAATCGCCAGCCGTATTGCAAAGCAAAGAGGCATTCCCCGCATGTCCGCTCAGGCGGTAGGCGGCGCTGTCGGCCACAATCCGATTGCACTGATTATCCCCTGTCATCGGGTAGTGGGAGCCAACGGCAGTCTTACGGGTTACGCCGGCGGCATAGACAAAAAAGAACAGCTGCTCAGGCTGGAACAGGTTGATATGAGCCGTCTTTTCGTCCCCAAAACGTAAGCCAGCCTTTTATTGTACCTCCTCCACGTCATAGTAAAAGTCCAGCGGATTCAACTTCACTAACTTTTTCTTGCTTACACGGTTGTGCAGCGGGTTGCCATACACGATGACCGCATAATCTTTGTCGAGGATGTCCTGCATCTCCTGCAGGGTTTTTGCATTGTCGAAAGCAGGATTG
>ONAV01000021.1 GCA_900315925.1 uncultured Selenomonadales bacterium
ATACTCCTTTTGCATGCCCTGTTTAATCAGTTGCCCCTGTATTTCAGGCAGTTTGGCAAAAACAACAAGGCCGGAGGTCTGCCGGTCCAGCCGGGAAACCGGATGCAGGTTCAGTTGCCAGCCCTGCCGCTGATAATACCGGCTGATCTGGGCCGACAGTGTAGTTTCATCTTCTTTGGTTGTTGGGTGGACGAGGATGCCGGGTGGTTTGTTAACAATCAGGAGCGCCTCGTCTTCATAACGGATGTCTAACATAAAGCGTACACTTCTTTCAGACGGACTAATCAGTGTTTCCTTAAGACCGCTCTTTATCGTTTCGGACTTGTTTAGGATAATTCTTCACATTTTAATATACAATACGAAATGATGAGGAAGCAAGGATTAAATTCAGTAAAGAATTAATTTTTCAAAAACGTTACTATATTATGAAGAATTCCTTAACTTAAATATTGTAACAGGGCTGTAATTATGATATAATTCATTAGCAATTGGTTACAATTGAATATGTCCGGGTGCTTTTCAGTTAAAAGGCAAGACGGTGAAATTCCGTCACGATCCCGTCGCTGTCAACAGTTTTTTGATTTCTGTCTACAGTCAGCAACCTGCCCGGATCAACTGCACCGTAATCCACGAGCGATGGAAAAGGCGTAACGCATAGGCGCGGGAATATGGAATATGTTACTGCGCCATGGGTTAACTATGAAGATTTCCGCCTGTGGATGCGGAAGTCTTTTTTGTTATTTCGGAAACTGCTGATTCAGGCGCAGGTCAGTTTGTATTTGCGTTTGATCAGTGCTTTCATTAAGAAGGTGTTCGAATTAGTATGGAACAGGATGTTGTTGTTTCCCAGGGCAAGCTCATGCGTCGGGGTTATACTACCGGCAGTTGTGCGGCAGCAGCTTCCAAAGCTGCTGTGGTGATGCTTCTTTCCGGAGAAGAAACGGATACGATTAAGCTGGATACGCCGAAAGGAATCACCCTGACGCTGGATGTGCTGGATATTTTGCGCGGACCCGGTTTTGCCCGCTGCGCGATCCGTAAGGACAGCGGCGACGACCCGGACGATACGAACGGGACGCTGATTTATGCTACCGTATCTTCGTTGCATGCCGGGATTCCGGAAGAAGAACTTGTGATGCAGCCCCGTACCGCATCGGTGGAACAGTTGGACGACAGGGTTGAGATATGGGGAGGCATCGGTGTGGGGAAGGTGACGAAGCCGGGGCTGTCCTGCAAGGTTGGCGGTCCGGCTATCAATCCGGTACCGCGGAAGATGATCACCCAGGAAGTTCTGGCTGCCATGAAACGGTATGGCTGTGACGAAACACTGCGTGTGGTGATATCCATTCCGGACGGTACTGCGATTGCTCCCAAAACTTTTAACCCCCGGCTGGGTATTGAGGGCGGTATTTCCGTTTTAGGTACCAGCGGGATTGTGGAACCTATGAGCGACCGTGCCCTGATCGACACGATGTATACGGAGATGGATTCCCGGAAGGCGAACGGGTATAAAGATTTATTGGTGTTCTTCGGTAATTACGGCGCCGATTTTACCCGGGATGAGATGAAGATTGATATCAGCACGGCGGTGACCTGCAGCAATTTTGTGGGCGAGCTGCTGGATTACGCGGTGTTACAAGGTTTTGAAAGCGTACTGATCATCGGTCATTCGGGTAAACTGATCAAACTGGCCCAGGGTGTCATGAACACGCACTCCAAATACGCGGACTGCCGTTCGGAATTTCTGGCATTGCAGGCTATGTTCCACGGAGCAAGCCTTGCCGTGGGAAGAGAGATTTATCAGGCCCTGACTACAGACGAAATGACGAAGATCCTGAAACGGGAAGGACTATTTGAAGCCGTGATGGAAGAGGCAGCCCGGAAAATTGATTTCTATATGCAGAAACGGGTGCACGGAAAGTTGAAGACGGGAGCAATCCTGTTTTCCAATGTGTATGGAATCTTAGGGGAAACTGCGGGTGCGGAAGAACTGTTAAAATTGCATCAGAACAACGCCTGACGTAAAGTCTGATGAAAATTAAGAGGTTATTAAAATTTGCAAGCGATAAAGGAGAAGCATGGTATGAAAGGTAAATTGTACAGTGTTGGCGTTGGCCCCGGCGATCCGGAACTGATGACCCTGAAAGCGGTCCGGCTGATTAAAGAATGCGATGTGCTGGCGATTCCCCAGGGTGACAGTGATGTGTTAGTCGCTAAAAATATTGTGGAAGGAATCGTCGACCTGAGCAAAAAGGAACAGCTTTTGGTTTATATGCCGATGGTAAAGGATCATGACATTATATCCAAAGCTCATCAGAAAGGCGCGGATGATATTATTAAGTATCTGGACCAGGGCAAGAACGTGGTGTTTATTACATTGGGATGCCCCACTGTTTACGCTACCTGTATCTATGTACACAAACTGGTACTGAAGGCCGGTTACGAAGCATTGCTGGTTCCCGGTGTAACCAGTTTCTGTGCCGTTGCTGCCAAACTGAATGTTTCCCTTTGTGAAAAAGCGGAACCGCTGATTATTTTACCGGGCAGTTACAAAGAATCAAGCCGGTTCTTAGACCAGCCCGGAAATAAGATTCTGATGAAATCCGCCAGCGAAATCGGCAGGGTCCGGGATGAACTGAAAGACCGCGGGCTTCTGAAACATGCGCAGATGATTGAGAATTGCGGTCTTCCCGGAGAAACGATATATAAAGATTTGAACAAGGTTGATGATAAGAGCAGTTATTTTTCTGTGATACTGGTAAAGGAAAAGGAGTTTGAACAGTAATGATCTATTTTATCGGAGCAGGTCCCGGAGCAGCGGATTTAATTACGGTTCGCGGTAAAGAACTGCTGGAAAAGGCAGACATGATTATTTACGCCGGTTCTTTGGTGAATCCGGCTTTGCTGGACTATGCCAAACCTGAGTGTGAGATTCTGAACAGCGCGGTCATGACGTTGGAAGAAGTGATTGCCGCCATGGTTCCGGCTGCCCAGGAAGGCAAACTGGTAGTGCGTCTGCATACAGGGGATCCCAGCGTATACGGCGCCCACAGGGAACAGATGGATCTTCTGAAAAGTTATAATCTCGATTTTGAAATTGTGCCCGGTGTCAGTTCCTTCTGCGCGGCAGCGGCTTCGCTGAAAGCGGAATATACACTGCCCGACGTCAGCCAGTCTGTGATTATTACCCGGATGGAAGGCCGGACCGGAGTTCCTCCGAAACAAAAGATTAAAGATTACGCAAAACATCATGCGACCATGGTCATCTTCCTCAGCGCCGGCATGCTGGATAAGCTGCAGAAAGAACTGATCAGCGGCGGGTATGGCCCGGACGAACCGGCTGCTATCGTTTACAAGGCTTCCTGGCCGGATGAAAAGGTGCTGCACTGTACGGTCGGTACCATTGCAGAAACGGCAGCGGCCAATAATGTCAAGAATCTGGCTTTGATTACCGTAGGCGGTTTCCTGGGTTCTGCGTATGAACGCAGCGAACTGTACAATCCAACCTTTGAAACCGGATTCCGAAAGGCTGATGCCAGCAAACTGCAGATTAAACCGGTAACCAAAACGCATCACAAACCGGATAAGAAATGATCACAGCGCAATCATTTTGTTTGCGTTTCCTGTAGTAGTGTATCCTGTTTAACAGGGTTATGTTGCTATTGATTTTTGGTAAATTGATATGAATGCCATCGTTTTTTCGTTTACCCGGAATGGGGCAAAAATCAGTTTAAAACTGCAAAAATATCTGGATTCCTGCGGATTTACGACGGAGATATTTACAACCCGGCGCTACAGGGATTTGGATCCGGCGTTAAAGGAAATTGGTCCTTCGCTGCAGTTAATGTGCAAAGAGGCCTTTCCACTGTGCCGCCTGATGGTGTTTATCGGCGCGACGGGGATTGCCATCCGCAGTATTGCTCCTTATATCCGCAGCAAAACCAAAGACCCGGCGGTGATTTCCATCGATGAACAGGGGAAGTTTGTCATTCCGCTGCTTTCGGGTCATATTGGCGGCGCGAATGGGCTGGCTGCGGGGATTGCTGCTTTTTTGAAAGCGGTTCCCGTAATTACTACGGCAACGGATGTGAATGACCTGTTTGCTGTAGATGAATGGGCAGCCCGTCATAACATGTCTATTTATAACATGCAGAGCGCCAAAACCTTCGCCTCTAATCTGGTAGATTGCAAAAAGGTGGGGGTCAAGAGTGAATTTCCAATCAGGGGCCCGCTTCCGAAAGGGCTGGTTCTGGCGGAAGACGGACCTGTCGGCTTGGCAATTTCTCTGCGAAAGTCAGTACAGCCTTTTGTTGAGACGGTTGTACTGCGTCCCCGTATTCTTCATCTGGGCATCGGGTGCCGCAGGGGTACCCCAAAGGATAACATTGAAGAACTGGTCATACAGGAACTTAAGAAGCTGAAAGTAACGATGAGCGTGGTGAAAGGGATAGCATCCATTGATGTTAAAAAAGACGAGGAAGGTTTGCTGTCTTTTGCCGAAGAAAATGCATTCCCCATCCGTTTTTATTCTGCAGAAGAGTTAAATGCTGTAGAAGGCGATTTTACGCCCTCTGCTTTTGTGGCCAAAACGGTGGGTGTGGACAATGTCTGTGAAAGAGCGGCGGTATTGGACAGCGGCGGAGGTAAACTGTTATTGCGCAAGACTGGCCGTAACGGAGTGACGCTGGCCATTGCGGCAGAAGAGTATGTGGTGGATTTTAATGTTTAATATCTTATAATTATCAAAGGAGCACAAAATGTCAGCTAAAATTTATGTAGTTAGCTTGGGCCCCGGCGGCAAGGAACAAATGACAGATCGCGCAATCAAAGCACTGGAGACCTGTGATGTCATTACGGGGTATAATGTGTATGTAAATCTGATCAAAGACGAGTTTCCGGGCAAACGGTTTGTTTCCAACGGTATGCGTAAGGAAGTGGACCGGTGCAAAGCGACGCTGGAAGAAGCACTGAAAGGGCAGACTGTAGCCATTATCAGCAGCGGCGATGCCGGCGTGTACGGCATGGCCGGTATCATGTGCGAGGTAGCTGCCGATTATCCGGATGTAGATATTGAAGTGATTCCCGGCGTAACAGCAGCCTGTTCCGGTGCTGCGCTGCTGGGCGCTCCGTTGATCTGTGATTTTTGTCTTATCTCGTTAAGTGATCTTCTGACACCATGGGAAAAAATCGAAAAACGTTTGGACTGTGCTTCCCAGGCAGATTTCTGTATTGCCATTTATAATCCCAGAAGCCACAAGCGGAAAGATTATCTGAAGAAGGCCTGCGATATCATGCTGAAAAACCAGAGCGGCGACATCCCCTGCGGTATTGTGCATAATATCGGGCGGGAAGGGGAATCGTACGAACTGACCACGTTAAAAGAACTGGGAGATAACGAGAATGTCGATATGTTCTCTACGGTTATCATCGGTAATTCCCAGAGCAAGGTGATTAACGGACGGATTGTAACGCCCCGGGGTTATCATTTATGAAACGAAAAGTCTGGCTCATCGCCGGAACGATAGAAGGAAGAAAAATTGCTGACGCATTGGCTGCCCTGCAGGTAGATGTTTATGTCTCTGTTGCTACGGCATACGGTGCGTCTTTGTATCCTGAAAATCCGTTTATCCACGTGCAGACGAAACGCATGACCTTTGCGGATATGTGTGCGTTTTTGCGTGAAGTACAGCCGGATCTGGTGCTGGATTCAACCCATCCCTATGCGGTAGTGGTTACGGAAACCATACAGAAAGCCTGCAGAGAGACAGGATTTCCCTATAAACGGATGCTGCGGCCTGCCAGCGAACACCCGGGCTGTATCACAGTGAAGGATTTCGGGGAAGCCATCGAAATATTGAGCGGTACGGAAGGCCCCGTGTTTTTAACTACCGGCAGCAAGAATCTGGTTGACTTTACCCGGCTTCCCGACTATGCGGAACGGATTACCTGCCGGATCTTACCTTTGCGTGACTCGCTGGACAACGCGCTGAATCTTGGCTACAAGCCGGCGCAGATTATCTGTATGCAGGGGCCCTTTGCCAAAGATTTGAACATAGCCATGTTCCGGCGTGCCGGTGCAAAGTTTATTGTTTCCAAAGATTCCGGTAAAGCCGGAGGCTTTGAAGATAAGCTGGAAGCGGCGGCCGAAGTGGGAGCCAAGCTGATTTTGATTGACAGAAATCCCGAAACCGGCGAAGATCTGGAACAGGTGCTGGCGGAACTGAAAGAAAAATTCAGTACTGGCCAATAAATCAATTGCTTTTTGTAATCGGAACGTTTGACGTTGCTTGAATAATAGAGAAGATGTCTGAAAGTTGCAGGTTACGTTAATAGTTGTTTGTGTAAGATGAGGAGACGGTTCATGCTGAAAGTGAATGTAATCGGAATCGGACCCGGCAATCCGGATCTTCTGACAGGAGAGGCCCGGAAAGCCATTGCCAAAAGTACGATTCTGGCCGGGGATAAACGGATGGTAGGTCAGTTCGGCAGCGGGAAAAAAGTCTGTCCGACGATCAAACTCGCGGAGCTGGCAGAAGTGGCTGCAAACGCGGATGCAGAGAAGGATGTGTTAGGCATTCTGGTTTCCGGCGACGTGGGCTTTTTCAGTCTGGCAAAAACCATTGCCGGCAAACTGCCTCAGTGTGAAGTAAAACGCTTTTGCGGGATCAGCAGTCTGGTCTATTTCGCTTCCCGGCTGCAGATGTCCTGGGACGATGCGAAGATTATCAGCATGCATGGAAGGCAGCAGAATCTGGTTTCTGCTGTTTTGCAATATAAAAAAGTCTTTTCCCTGACCGGCGGGGATAATTCCCCCCAGGAATTGTGCCGGCAGTTGTGTGAACAGGGGCTGGGTGAAGTGACGGTTCACGTTGGCTCCAACCTGTCTTATCCGGATGAAAAAATCGTAACCGGTACAGCGGAAGAAATCGCGGAAGGGAATTTTCCGTCCCTGTCTGTAATGATGATCTTAAATGAAAAGGCAGGCGGACCGTTGCGGCAGGGCGTGCACGGTCTGGATGACAGCCTGTTCCTCCGGGGCAAGGCGCCCATGACCAAACAGGAAATCCGCGCGGTTTCCATTTCCAAATTGCAACCGCGCCCGGACGACATTATTTACGATATCGGAGCGGGTACCGGTTCGTGCTCTGTGGAACTGGCCCTGCAGGCGCCCCTGGGGAAACTGTATGCCTTTGAAATGAAGGAAGACGCACTGGAACTTCTGCGTTTAAATAAAGAGCGGTTCCACTGCGACAATATGGAAATTGTGGCAGGGGAAGCGTCGGAAGAAATTGATAAGACTCCGGCGCCGGACTGTGTATTCATCGGCGGCAGCAGCGGGAATATGGTGAAGATGCTGGACAGCCTGTATGCCCGTAATGCGGCATGCCGTATTGTAATCAACGTGATTGCATTGGAAACACTTTGCACGGTTGTTGATTATTACAAAGAAAAACCGGATTATGATTTGGATGTAGTGAATATTGCATCGGCTTATAACAAAAAGCTGGGAAGGTATAACCTGATGATGGCGCAAAATCCGATTTACATAATTACGGCTGTGAAAAAAGCGTAAGCAGGACGAACGTGACGGATTCAAATGCGGAAAGGCGTGAGCCGTTGCTGTATGCAGGCGCGTTTGTATCTACTAGTGTTCAATAAATGTGTTCAGGAAGGGGGAAGGAAAGTGACGGAAACGGCGTTTCTGAATATTCCCCGGCTGCTTTTTGCGGCGCCTCAGAGCGGCAGCGGCAAGACCACAGTTGTCTGTGCGGTACTGCGGGCTTTGTTGAATAAAAAACTGCGGGTTACCGCTTTCAAAAGCGGTCCTGACTATATCGACCCCATGTTCCATTCGAAGGTGATTGGGGCAAAATCCCGTAATCTGGATTTGTTTCTTACCGGCCCGGAGAATGTAAAACGGCTGCTGGCAAAAAACAGCAAAGATTCTGATGTGGCCATCCTGGAAGGCGCCATGGGCTTTTACGACGGCATGGGCAAAACCACGGAAGCCAGCGCGTACGACCTGGCACGTACTGTAAAAGCACCGGTGGTATTGATTATCAATGGAAAAGGCGCAGCTGTATCCATGGCTGCCCTTGTAAAAGGCTTTAAGAAATTCCGCACAGACAGTAACGTACAGGGAGTCATCTTCAACAATATTAAAAAGATGACATACCTGTTTTATAAAGATGTGATTGAAAAGGAAACGGGCGTTAAGACGCTCGGCTATTTTCCGCACCTGCCGGAATGCAATCTGGAAAGCCGGCACCTGGGTCTTGTGACTGCGGGAGAGATTGGAACGCTGGAAACCATTGTGGAGCGCTTAGCTGAGCAGGCTGAGGAATCCATAGATTTGGAAGGGCTGATGGCACTGGCTCAGACAGCAGAACTACTAGAATATGAGCCGTTGGATATTACACCGTTAGGGAATGTTAAAATTGCGGTGGCGCAGGATAAGGCATTCTGCTTTTATTATCAGGATTCATTAGATTTGTTGTCCATGATGGGTGCGGAGATTGTTCCCTTCAGTCCGCTGCAGGATACGGTGTTGCCGGAATGTGACGGTGTATTCCTGGGCGGTGGCTATCCGGAATTATATGCAAAGCAGCTGAGTGAGAATGCTTCGCTGCTTACAGACCTGCGCGAAAAACTGGCGGCAGGGCTGCCCTGTTATGCGGAATGCGGCGGCTTCATGTACCTGATGGAAGGCTACAGGGACAACGATACATTATATCCCTGGGCAGGCGCAGTGCAAGGTACCTGTACACAGACAATGTGCTGTGCAAAGCCGGCGATTCCATTCATGCCCATGAATTTCATTATTCCGACAGTGATCAGAACGGTGCTGCCTTTACGGCGCAAAAGGCTGGAAAAGCGGTTTCCTGGCCTGCAGCCCAGGCAAACGGAACGCTGTACGCAGGGTATCCCCATCTGCATCTGTGGGGCAATATCAGGTTTGCGGATAATTTCGTAAAAGCCTGCATCCGTTATCAGCAGAAGCACGCTGAACTGTAATCCGTTCTGCCGTTTATGCTTGTACTTTTGTGTTTGCGTTTTTGATTTGTTCATATTAATTGAAATACCAATCCTTTTATAAAGAGGCGTTTTATATATGATGTTGTTAGGCGCCATTGTCTGCGGATTTCTGCTGGACTTGGCAATCGGTGATCCTCACGGCTGGCCCCATCCGATTATTTTAATCGGCAACCTGATCAGCTGGCTGGAAAAACGGGTGAGGGCTGTAAGCGGAACAGACCCGGACAAATTGCTGCGGGGCGGATTTGTCCTTGTACTGGTTGTCTGCATTTTGTCTTTTTCGGTTCCGTACCTGATTTTGCTGGCTGCGGGACACGTACATCCCTGGCTGCGTTTTGCCATCGAAACCATCATGTGTTATCAGATTTTCTGCACCCGTTCCCTGCGTGATGAAAGCATGAAGGTCTATGATGCACTGGAAGCCCACGACCTTCCGCTGGGAAGAAAGATGTTGTCCTGGATCGTGGGACGGGATACTGCCGAGCTTTCGGAAGAAGAAGTAATTAAGGGTGCGGTGGAAACCGTTGCGGAGAATACGGCAGACGGTATAATTGCACCTATGTTGTATATGTTTATCGGCGGTGCGCCGCTGGCCTTTTTATATAAGGGTATTAACACCATGGACAGTATGATCGGCTATAAGGATGAAAAGTTCCTGTATATCGGCCGGTATGCTGCCAAGCTTGATGACATAGCGAATTTTATTCCGGCGCGCATCTGTGCTTTCTGTATGATGGCAGCCAGTTTTTTTACCGGACTGGATGCAAAAAACGCCTGGAAAATTTTCTGGCGTGACCGGTACCATCATTTAAGTCCCAATTCGGCCCAGACGGAATCCGTAGCGGCAGGCGCGTTGCATCTGATGCTGGGTGGTGACCATTATTATTTTGGTAAACTGGTGCATAAGGAAACCATAGGGGACGATTTAGAACATGCGGCTTCTTTGCATATTAAGCAGATGAACCTGCTGATGTACTTTACGTCCATCACCGGACTGCTTGGCTTCAGCCTGTTGCGTGCAATATATCTGTTTGCGGCGGGATAAGGCGTTGCTTTGCTGCTTTTGCAGTTTCTGCTATCGTTTTCTTTGCCAAAAGGCACCTGTTTTGCTGTTTGCATCGGAATGTTGCAATTCATTCGATAAAGGAGAGTTTATCCATGTACCGATATGTTCACGGTGGTGATATATACAGTGACCCTTCTTTAAAGTGCAATAAGGATATGTTGGATTATTCCGCGAATATCAATCCGTTGGGAATACCTGCCGGTGTCCGCCGTGCCTTGAAGGATGCGATTGCGGGGTGTGTGAACTATCCGGACCCGTTTTGCAGGGAACTGCGGGACAGGCTCAGCCGGTATTTTTCCCTGCCAGCAGAGATGTTTTACTGCGGCAACGGGGCAGCCGATGTACTGTTCCGGCTTATGACTGCATTACAGCCGAAACGGACGCTGGTATTGGCGCCTACCTTTGCGGATTATGAAAAGGCCGCGCTGACAGCAGGCAGCAAGATTGATTATTTTACATTACAGGAAAAGGATGAGTTTGTTGTTACTTCAGAAATCCTGAAAGCTATTACCAAGCGGACAGAGATGGTGGTGCTTTGCAATCCCAATAACCCCACGGGAAAACTGATGGATAAAGCATTGCTGTTAGAGATATTGCAGCATTGCAAAGAACTGCATATCCCGTTGCTGGTAGATGAATGTTTTCTCGATTTTGTCCAGGGCAGGGAGAACTATACACTGATTGATCAACTGGCCGGTTATCCTAATCTGATTATTTTGAAAGCCTTTACGAAAATATTTGCCATACCGGGCGTGCGGCTTGGTTTCTGCCTGACTTCCGATGCGGCCCTGATAGACAAATTGTATTCTTCCGGACAGGACTGGAATGTTTCCGCGCTGGCGCAGGCGGCCGGTATTGCCGCGATGGAGGAAACGGATTATCTTGTGGAGACCCGTGAGCTGATCGCGGTAGAAAAAGCGTATCTGATAACGCAGCTGCGCCTCATCAAGTTGCAGGTGTTCGAAGGCGCGGCCAACTACCTTTTGATTAAAACAACACATAATTATCCCTGGCCGGAAAAGTTAAAGAAATACCATGTCCTGATCAGGGACTGTTCCAACTATCACGGATTGTCTGAAGGCTATTACCGGATTGCCGTGAAGACGCGCCGGGATAACCGTAAGCTGATCAAAATTATGAAGGAACTTTTGAAACATGACATGTTTAATTATATTAATTGACGGACTGGGTGACGATCCGATTCCTGCCTGGAACGGACAGACTCCGTTTTCCCGTGCGTTTCACCCTAACATAGACAGATTGATCAAAGAAGGAAAACTGTCTCAGGTCAGTATCTGTGAAAAGGATGTAGTACCCGAAAGCCTGACCTGCATCCTGCGGCTTCTGGGTGTTCCGAAAGAAGCCTTTCCCACTAACAGGGCGTATCTGGAATTGCTGGCCCAGAATCGGGATGTTTCCGAGTATGAGATGGTGCTGCGCTGCAATGTGGTTTCCCAGGACAGCAGCGGCCGCCTGGTTTCCTTTAACGGTATGGGGCTTTCTTTCCGTGAGATGGAAACCATGGCAGGACAGTTCAGTTCCCTGACGCCTGATATAGAGTTCATTCATCTGTCCGGTTACCGGAATCTGCTGGTGATGGACCGGAATGAAAGCGTATTGGGGATTCAGACCGCGCCGCCTCATGAAAGTATGGGATTGCCGGTAGAAGAACTGCTGGCTGAACTGAAATCATCTTCCCTTGCCATGAAGCTGTTTATGCAGGAAACGGATCAGATTTTACAGCAATACAATCGGAATGACCTGACCTATAAATTGTATCCGTGGGGCGCTTCCTGCCGGACGGAAATGCCATCCTTTGAAACACTGAATGGGATGAAAGGTGCTCTGGTCTGCCAGACCGAAATCGTCCGTGGCATTGGCAAAGCATTGAAAATGGAAGTTCCGGAACTGTCCTATTGTACGGCGGATACAGATACCAATATCAGGGAGAAGCTGGCGGTTACCCGTAAGATGCTGGCGCATTTCCCCTTTGTGATGACGCATTTTAACGGGACCGATGAAGCGGCCCACCGCCATGATTATGAAGGCAAGGCTGATTTTATCTCCCGTATTGATAAAGAGTTTTTAGAGCCGCTGCTGGATACGGCGGAAGAACCGCTACGCATTGTAATTTGCGGCGACCATGTGACCAGCAGTGTGACAGGGAAACATACCAGGGGCAGGGGACCGGTGATCGCCGCGGAAACAAAAACCGGGCATCCGTTGCAACGTAACATTGAAACATATCATGATATCGTTGACTTTTTAATGAAAGAGAGTGAATAAAATGGCTAAAGCAATTATGATACAGGGTACCATGTCAAACGCAGGAAAAAGCCTGGTTACGGCAGCGCTGTGCCGGATTTTTCATCAGGATGGCAAACGGGTCAATCCTTTTAAATCCCAGAACATGGCCTTAAACTCCTTTATTACGGCGGAAGGCGCAGAAATGGGACGGGCCCAGGTAGTGCAGGCCGAGGCGGCCGGGGTCAAACCCAGTGTGCTGATGAACCCGATTCTGCTGAAACCCACCAGCGACAGTGGTTCCCAGGTCATTGTCAACGGCGTGGCTATCGGTACGATGCCGGCCGTGGAGTATTACAAATATAAGACGAAGCTGATACCCGATATCATGAAAGCGTATAATACACTGGCAGAAAACAGTGACATCATGGTCATTGAAGGCGCCGGCAGCCCGGCGGAAATCAATCTGAAAGCCCAGGATATTGTCAACATGGGCATGGCCAAAATGGCAAAATCCCCTGTACTGTTAGTAGCCGATATTGACCGCGGCGGCGTGTTCGCTTCGATTTACGGTACGCTGATGCTGCTGGAACCGGAAGAACGGGCCATGGTAAAAGGCGTCATCATCAATAAATTCCGCGGCGACGTGAGCATCCTGAAACCCGGTCTGGACATGCTGGAAGAAAAGACAGGCATTCCTGTGATTGGTGTGCTTCCCATGCTGAACGTGGATATTGAAGATGAGGACAGTTTATCGGAACGCCTGACTCAGGTGAAAAGCAAAAACGCCCTGATTGATATCGCCGTGATTAAGTTCCCCCGTATGTCCAATTTTACGGATTTCAATGTGTTTGAACTGATTGACGGTGTGTCCCTGCGTTATGTAAAGAGCACGGAAGAACTGGGCAATCCGGATATGATCATCCTGCCCGGTACCAAAAATACCATTGACGATTTAAAATGGATGCGGCAGAACGGCCTGGAAACAGCCGTGTTGCATAAAGCGAATAACGGTACGGTTGTCTTTGGTATCTGCGGCGGGTATCAGATGCTGGGCCGCAGCCTGTCCGATCCTTTCGGCTTTGACAGCGGGCATGCGGGAAGCGTGACCACCGGTATGGCCCTGCTGAATACGGAAACGGAATTTGTAGAGAATAAACGTACCATCCAGATGAAAGGACATTTTAACCGGGTGGAAGGCATTTTCTCCGGTTTAAGCGGCAGGGAGTTTTACGGGTATGAGATCCACAGCGGTATAACCAAACTGGAAGAAACGAAAGCATTGAATTCGGTGGAACCCATCAACGAAAAGGCGGAACCGTTTGCGGAAGGAAGCCAGACGGTACGAGGCGGTATGCAGGTTTACGGAACCTATATCCACGGCATTTTTGACGGGGAAGGTATTGCCGCAAAAGTTGTAGAAGCGCTGCTGGCCAGAAAAGGTCTGAGCATGGACGATGTAAAAGTGATTGACTATCAGGAATATAAACAGCATCAGTATGATCTGCTGGCCCAGAGTGTGCGTGAGCATCTGGACATGGAAAAGGTTTATGCAATCGTAGAAAAAGGGCTGGGCGAATAGATAAGGGATTGTCTTGCCGGCCGATTTGTGCTGTTACGGAAATACTGACTGACGTTTTCTGATATTCAGAGGGAGAAGTACTTTACATGGATAAAAGCAAACTGGGCCTGATCCATATTTATACCGGTGACGGAAAGGGAAAGACCACGGCTGCGCTGGGCTTGATTTTGCGTGCCAGCGGACGGGGCCTGCATGTTGTGTTGGGGCAGTTTCTGAAAGGCAGGGAAACGGGAGAGCTGCATACTCTTTCCTTGCTGCCGGGAGTAACTGTGTTCCGCGGCAAACCGCTGACCAAGTTTTCTTTTCAGATGAATGAACAGGAAAAAGCAGAGGTGCTGCAAAGCCACAATGCATTTATACAAGAACTGGCTTCGTACTGTCGTCAAGAAGAGACAGACCTGCTGGTACTGGATGAAGTAATCGGCGCCTGCGGAACGCATCTGTTGGATGAAAGTCTGTTGATTGATTTTCTGAAACATAAGCCGGAGCATCTGGAAGTAGTGATGACAGGACGCAACCCGTCGCCGGAACTGTTGGAACAGGCTGACTACGTTTCAGAGATTTGCAAGCGGAAGCATCCGTTTGATAAAGGAATTCCTGCCAGGGAAGGAATCGAAAAATAGGTGAAATAATACGGAAGATATATTGTCGTTATTCTTTTGTTTGCGTATAATAGTGTTGTTGTCAGAATCCGGTTTACCGGAATAAAAGGTACAAAAGTGCGGTAACCGTATCGTCGATTATTATTCTTTAAACAAGGAGGTATCACATGAATCTGGAAAATGTACTGCCAATGGATATCGAAAAGCGCAGTTTTGAAATTATTACAGAAGAATTAGGCGAGTTAAAATTGGATCCGGATAAAGAAAGCATCATCAAACGTTGCATCCACACCGCAGCGGATTTTGATTATGCCCGCACCATGCGGTTCAGTGACAATGTGGTTGAGGACACGCTGGCTATTATGAAAAATGGCGGTTTTACCATTGTGACGGATACCAAGATGGCCCAGACCGGTATCAACAAAGCCGCACTGGCCAAACTGAACGGGAATGCCGTATGCTTTATGAGCGACCCGGATGTGGCAGCTCGCGCCAAAGAAGCGGGAAGCACCCGTGCCGCCGCCTGCATGGAGAAAGCGGCAACGCTCCAGGGGCCGGTTATCATTGCGGTAGGTAATGCACCCACTGCACTGGTGCGTTTGGACGAACTTGTAAAAGAGGGTAAAATAAAACCGGCGCTGGTCATCGGTGTGCCGGTAGGCTTTGTCAATGTGGTACAGTCGAAGGAAATCATTATGGCTAGCGGCGTGCCGTACATCGTGGCAGTCGGCCGGAAAGGTGGCAGCAACGTGGCCGCAGCTATCTGTAATGCACTGATGTACAAGCTGACCAGCGAACAGACAAACAGGAAATAGTATCTTTTTTATACAGCCGTGGATTTGATTCTGCGGCTGTTTTTCGTGTCATGAAAGTGCAGTTGTCAGAAAAAAATTATCTCTGGCTTCTGCACTTTTTTTATGGCGGCTTTTCATCTAAATCTTCTGATTCAACCTGGGGTGAACACGAATAGCTTATTATAAAATGAAGTCGTATAAATGAAACTACAATTAAAAAACATAAAAAATGACTTAATAATTTAGTAAAAACTTAATAAATACGCCTTAAAATATAGAAAACACTTGATTTGTGAGCTTTAGATGTAGTAAAATAAAAATGGATAATCATATCTATTAGGAAGATAATATTTTTATTCAGTTAAGGTTTAGTAATTTTATATAAATAGTGAAAGCAACTTACATCGAGGATTATTCGTCTGTTGCCAGATGATAAACCGGAGGTCTGTTATAATGCGTGATAAAAATAGATGGAATTTAACTGGTGAGTTTGGAGAACGAAATTGGCCTGCCAGATTGCTGGCAGTACTTTCCCTTTCCGGGATTTTAGTCATGCCTTCGTTGGTCTTAGCAGCACCTTCCGGTTTTGAACAGGTAAATAGCGTTGCGCCGACTGATAGAGAAATTCAGCGCCGTGGAGACAATCCCGCTGCACAGCTGGAACGAAACCGGGAAGAGATGGAACGGCTGCGTTTTCAGGAACAGATTGAAGAAGACATGACAAAACGGGGTGCAAAGGTTGAACGGAAGGACACAACGTCGGAACAAAAAATAGAAGATGAAGTAACATTCCGGCTGCAAAAAATTAATATGGATGCTTCTGAAATTTTGAAGCAGGAAGAACTGAATGCTATTACATCCGCTTATCTTGACCGGGAAGTTGCGATTAAAGATTTACGGGAAATGACGGAAAAAATTAACCGTTTGTACAGTGAAAAGGGCTACATGACCTGCCGGGCGATTCTTCCGCCACAGCGCATCCATGCGGGGGAAATCCGTGTCCGGTTGATTGAGGGCAAGACCGGCTATGTAGTTGTCAGCGGCAACCGTTATACGAAAGAACGGTATATAAAAGACTGGTTTTCTCTGAAACCGGGTGAAATAGCCAAAACAACAGACTTGAATCGGGAACTGCAACGGTTCAACGGAACCAATGACGCCCAGCTCCGGATGTTGCTTCGGGCAGGGAAGGAACCGGGCACAACGGATTATGAGATTATCATATACGAACCACAGAATCAGACGGTAACCCTGTATGTGGATAATGGCGGATATGAAACCACAGGAACTGTCAGGGAAGGTATATTTTATAATATGCGCAGTGTGTCCGGCATACGGGACAGTCTGCGCGCCAACTATCTCCACAGCCGGGGGACGGAATCCTGGGCGCTGGGTTATACGCTTCCGCTGAACCGCAGGGGTATGAAACTGGATTTTGATTATAGTGGAAATACAACAGACGTGAAGAAAGGTCCTTTCCGCGACTGGGGCATCAAAGGACATGCAGCGGCAGCCAGTATGACGCTGCGGGTTCCGTTTCAGGTGGATGAACACAGCCGTCATGAAGCCGGACTTCAATTTCTGTACCAGAAGTCAAAGACGGACATTGGTACAAAAATACCGGGAGCACGGACTAATTTGACAAATGACAGTGTGCGCCGGTACAGCCCTTATGTATCCTTTATCCACTATGGGAAAAGCAGCGTGCTGCATCATAGATATTCGGTATTGTTTACAAACCGGAAAAATATTGACGGGGTTTCCGATAGTCCGCAGATTTATCAGGCCTCCTTTTTCTGGCAGAAACGCTACCACGGTGGGCAGACGATTCAGGCACAACTGGACGGACAGTGGACATGGAAAGACATGCTCTCTTCGTCAGACCGGTTTTATATTGGCGGTGCGAACAGCGTACGGGGATATGAGGAAAGCTTCCTGAGTGGAGAAAAGGGCTTCAGCGGAAGCCTGACTTACACACTGCCTCTTAACAAAAAGCAGACCTATCGTTTTTATACATTCCTGGATTATGGTATGGTAAGCGGGGACAGCACGTTGGAAGACCATGTACTGGCCAGCGGTGGCGTGGGCCTGTCTGCTACATTCCGTAATCTTTCTGCGGGACTTTCGGTTGGGATTCCGTTCCGCCGGAAGTTTATGGGCGAAGAAGTAAAGAAAGCGCGGATCCATTTTGCAGTAAGCGGAACGATGTAAAGGAAAAAGAGTATGAGTTACTGGAACCGGCAGTTCAAAAAGCACAACAATAAATATGGTTTATCCTGTCCGGGGAAAGGAAATGACCTTTCCCGTCAGGTGCTGATGGCTCTGACTGCAGCCGGCTTTTTTATGACGCCGTTTTCGGCGTACGCGTCCGCGATTACGCCGGCTAATACTACCCACAGCAGTACGGTGGTATCCAATGGCAATGTACATACGGTTTATGTCCAGGAGGCCAACGGCACAGTGGGGCGTAACCGGTTTACTGATTTCAGACTGGATCAGGGCAATATTGCCAATATGCAGTTTAATCAGAAGGGGAATACTGCGACTGTCAATCATCTGGTGAATCTGGTCCAAAACAAGATTGATATCAATGGTACGGTGAATGCTGTTCAAGGCGGCACCATCGGCGGGCATCTGATTTTTGCCAGCCCGCAGGGAATTGTGGTCGGTGCCAGCGGCGTGATCAACGCCGGGCAGTTTAGCGCCATGGTACCCAGTCAGGCGCATTTTGACAAGCTGTGGGACGCCGGGATTAATAACTATACCCCTGATTTTATATCGGAAAATCTTGCAGTTGAGGATAAAGGCGCCAAATTCGAATATGGGAAGGACACCGGAAAAGGCATAGATATTAAGGGCGTCATCAATGCGAACAAAATCCGTCTGGCTGCCAATGATATTAAAGTATCGGGTACGCTGAACAGCCAGCAGACCATTGATTATCTTGTCAATATCAGTGCAGCAAATGGAAATGGGAGTAAAGTTGAATCCGGTCTGGACGCTACCAACGGAAAATTAAGCAGAACGTTTGATGCTACCGGCGATGTCATTCTTACGGCGAAGATGGAACATGTTGCGGATGACACCACCTATTCCTGGTTGCCGGAAAGTGCGGGAAGTTCATCGGAGCAGACTGCTCTGTTACCAAACAGATTTGATGGTTCTACTGCATCCATTGATGTAAGCGGCACAATTCAGTCGGGCGGCAAGGTGACGCTGACTGCCGATGCGAACACTACGTTTACGGAAGAACTGGGACTGGCGAATTTTGCGTACCAGATGGGAGTTGACACCGCATCACTGTTAAGCTATCTGGGGCTTCCGTTTGATGCCAGCGTCGTGATTAAAACCAATACTTCCAAAATTAATGTGGGACAGGCGGCACGTATTACAAGCGGCGGCGATATGAATGTCGCTGCAAACAGCAAGCTGAAGATTAAGCTGAATGCGGAAACCGGTGAACTGTATAATGACCAGAAAGTAAAGACTACGGCGACACTGGCTATGGCAAAATGGACAAACAGTGCTACTGTAGATGTGTTCGGGAAATTGGAATCTACAGGAAGCATGTCGCTGAAAGCGGATGCCAATACGGATGTTTCTGCGGTGTCCAAAGCGGCGACCCGGAAAGCGTCAGAAGTAGTAAACGGCGTGGTCAATTTTAAAGATCATGATGTGCCGGATAAATTTGTAGGCCTTGGCTTCTTATATGGGGACAGTCTGGCTGCCGTGCGGATCCACCGTGTTCAAAACGCAGAGAACGAAAATGTCAACCAGATTGTAAGTGGCGGGACTTTTTCGGCGACGGCAAACCTGAAATCCAAGCTTAGTCTGGATGTTACGGCCACTTCATCCAGCGCGCCGCAACCAACCGATGATGCGAAGATGTCTACTGCCATCGGAATCATCGTGGACGACGGGGATGCCCGTGTGGAAATTGATAAGTCTGTAAGGGCGGCAAAAATTGATATTACAGCAAAAAACAGGATTTCCGATACGCTGAAAGCAACCAATCAGCTGGGCGAAGCCAATGTTTCCAATGCACAGCTGAATCCCTGGTTTGCGTTCAAGCAGCCGGCAATAACATCAGGCTTTCGTTCTATGGTTAGTTCAGGGTTGGGAAGCCTCATTGGCAAAGCCAAAAACCGGCTGGGAATGGAGGAGCAGCTTGGAGGAAATGAGGGTGTTCAGGGGCTGTCAATTTTTGATGACTTCCACCCGGGGGTCAGCTTTGCTGTGTTGGGGCAGGAAAATACCGCGTCTGTCCGTATCGGTGAAAGCGCAAACCTGCAAACGGTAACCCAAACCGGAATTACTCCGGATATCAATATTACAGCCAATGTCGGGATTGATTTGCTGCATATAAACTCCATTAGCGGAGAGAATAACCAAAAAAAAGCAGGAGATTCAAACAATAATCCTACGATGATGCTGGATTTGGCCGTAGGGGGCAGCCGTATCAATAACAGCGCTTCGGTTACACTGGAAGGCAAAGCTGGGGCCGGTTCCGGCTCTACTCCGACCTATGCTGGGCAGATCAACAGCGCAGGAAAAGCTGTTATCAAAGCCGATGCAGAGATGGCCTATGATCACTGGGATGCGCAGGTAGATGCCTGGTTAAGTTCGTGGGAAAAATTAGGAACCTCCGTAAAGACACTACTGGGTCTGGGAAGCGATACCGTTCCGGGGTGGCAGCAGAAGAAACAAAATCTTACCCAGTTGGAACAGGATTTGAAGACATGGAAACAGACGATAGATAACTTAAAAACAAAACGTGAAAACGGCACTATCACCCAGAAAGAACGTGAACAACTCGCGCAGCTTGGGCAGTCGCTTTACAACAATCAGACTAGTGTACTGGATATTGCCAGAAGCGTATTGCTTGCTGGTGATCCACGGCAGGATATGACGCTTTTAAAAAAGGCGCAGGATGCCTATGCTGTGTATAAGAGTCTGCAGGGAGCGCTACGTATCACTAAAGGCTTTTTGGATCCGGCTTCGTATACAAACTACTATACCCGCACCACACTGGCCAGTTCAAATGAACAAGAAGGAAAAATGGATCTTTCCGGCTCGCTGGCCTTGCATCTTTTGCGGAATCGCGCCGTGGTAATGGCTGGCGAAGGAACGAGGATTACAGCGGCCGGGGACCAGCAGATTCATGCCGGAACGAAAACCAATGCTATTTCCGTTACAGGCTCCGGAGGGCCGTATGGTACAGCCAACAGCACGACCGGAGCGGGTGCCGGTGTTGCGGCGTCCTACCAGAATATGCGGGGCGAAAGCCTTGTCGTAATTGGGAAGAATGCAGAACTGTCGGGGCGTAATGTTGCCATTGATTCTGGCAATGAATATGCCCAGCGAAGCATTATGTATACCGCCGGTGTAGCGGATAAATCCGGCGTTACCGGCATGCTGAATATTATGGCGGGCCGGAGCAATTCTATTGTATCGGTAGATGATGAAGCGCGGCTGAATGCGACAGATGGAAACATTGATCTGCAGGCTAAAAACGATGTGGGGGCAACGGGATATGCCGGAGGACTGACAGTCGGCGGAACCGGCTCAACGGCTACCGTGGGTGTTGGTATTGATGTAATTTCTGTGGATGCTAACACAATGGCTGTGGTAGCGGATAATAATATTAATGCGTATAGCTCAACCTCTACTACGGGCATGACGGAAGCGCAAAAACGGCAGGAAGTGGAAACGGCTATCGCGCAGATCCGTAGCCAGGGTGAAGCTGAGATTGCTTCTATGACGCTGAGCGCAGAGGTCAAAGCGGCCATCGCGAAAGAAGTCGATGAGGACGATAGCATTGCGGCGGACCAGAAAGCAACAGAAAAAGCAAACCGTGAAGCGGAGGAACTGAACAACAAAAAAGAACGCAAACAGGAAGAAATCGAAGCCCAGATTGCAGCAAAAGAAGCAGAACTTGCCCGCTGGAAGGAAGAAAAACTGGCAGCGGAGGCAGGTTATGCCCTGACGTCTGCGGAAGAGCAGGAGATTATTGACGCGGTAAAGGCGGATACTTCGGTTACGGAAGCCAACCGGGAAAAGGAAATTCTCCGCCGGCAGGCTGCAAGGCTTTCGGAAAAACTGGACACTCGTCTCAGTACCGAGCAGAAAAGTCAGATTTCGGACACGATTGCCAATGAAATCAAGGCGGAAATTGACACCCTGATCCGAAACGGCAAACTGCAGGAAAGCGGGCGTGCGGAAAAAACTGCTGAGTTAAGGCAGAGCGAATATTATATTGATCGGGCCAACCAGCTGAAGGTGCAGGCATTAAAGGACCGTAATGCCGATGACAAGGTGTCCGATACCATAAAAAAGGCAACCGCGCTTACATACCAGATTCTGGATGATATGACAGCAGCCCAGTATAACCGGGATAAGATCAGCAGGGCGCCTGGCGCGACGAATCCGCCGGCGACGCTTGCCAATGAAAAAAACAGGATCAAAACCATGGTGGGTTCCACGGCTACGGCAGCAGGAAACACGACCGTGGGTACAATGACTGCCAGAAACGTGAATGTGAAAGCCACAACCGACGGTTCTGTGGTAAGCCTTGCGCTGGAAGGCGCTATGGTCACGAATAGTGACACTGGTATCAGAAAAGTATTTGACTGGTACAATGATGCGGGTAACAGTGTTGGAGAATTTCTCAACACAAATGTGGAACGGGTGCTGAAAATTCCGGAAAAGTGGGCGACACAGTTTTTAACGCGTCAAATTTACAAATATGAAAAAACCTATCCGCCGTCTCCGAATTATCCCGCGCAGAATATGAGTGATACGTCCAATCATTGGACAGGAGTGGGCAGTTTTGCCTGGAATGCCAATGACGGGAATACGCTGGCTGTAATTGACCGCAGCCTGATTAAAACGGAAAATCTTTTTCTGGAAGCAACGGATGACATGCTGAACGTGGCGGTTGCCGGCGGCGGGGCGATGAACTGGCTTGGCGCTGGCAGAAACGATTCGTATAATGTGGCGGGCAATCTGGGGCTTGCCTTGAATAACGGAACGAGGAATGTAGATTCCGTCCTTCGTAAGTCTCGTGTAGAAAACCTTACAAGCGGTTCTCTCAAGAGCCTTTCCAACATTGCCAGAAAGACAGGAGGCGATGTTTCTGTAGGTGCAGGCGTTTCCCTGACAAATGCCTCTTCCGATACGCAAATTGATGGCGGCTTGTCCGTATCGTTCAACAGAACGGTTAATAATACCCATGCTTATCTGCTTAATAATACCATTGCCAACACAGGCGCCAATGGCACTGTGTTGTCTAACTATGCCTTCAGCGGCCAAAATCAATTTGCCGGGGGCATCAATGTGGAATTGGGTTTCGGCATGGGAGAGGGTACCTCCTATAATGTTGGCGGCAGCGCGGCTTACAGTGAACTGAAAAATAACGTGGAAAGCGGTATCTCCGGCGGATCATATACCGGTATGGCCGGCGTGGATGTAGAAGCCGTTAAATCGGACAAACAGAAAAATATTGCCGTTACGGCCTCGGGCACGATGGCAGAAAATTCCTATGGAGCCGGCATATCCTTTGCAGTCGGAAACCATGATAATACAGCCCGTGCCTTTTTACAGGGCGTCACGATGACCGTGGATAAAAAGGGCGATGCCTATGTGCTGGTTCCGGCAGGAAAGCAAACGGAGGACCGCTATAAGAATAAAACGTTCTACCGTAAAAAAGAAGACGGAACCTTTGAAGCGGTTTCTGCTACGAACGGGAAATATACGTTTACAAAAAAAATACAGACTACGGATAAAGACGGGAAGGTCGTAACCAAAACGGTAACCAGTGAGGTTACGGAGCTGTATGTGCGGGAAAGCAACTATGATGGCGGAGTCCGGGTTGAAGCCGGTGATGCGAAAAATGAAAGCCATTGGCAGCAGCATCTGGCGGAACACCGGTTGGACCCCACCGGTGACAGCTATTTCAAGTACCTGAATGATAAAAATTACAATGTGCAGAAAAATGACGGTGGCAGTTCTGTCTGGAATATAGCGCTGGGGATGGAAAAAGCCGGTACCGGCGGCGCCGGTGTGGGGGTTGCGATTAACGCCCAGAAGGATACCATTGCGGCGGATCTTACCGGAAGCCAGATTACCGCGTCCAGCGTAAACGGCAGAGCCCTTAACAGTCTGGATACCACGTCGGTTGCCGTAGGCGCTGCTGTGAATACCGGAAGCGGAAATACCGGGATACGCGTTAGCGGATCTGGTGCGGTGAGTGTTAATTCCACAAACAATACCAACAAGGTGACCTTTGCCAATAACACGGTCAACGCAGATACGGTGATTGGGGCGGCGGAAAATAAAGCCAGCATTTTAAACGTTGCGGTTCAGGTTGCAGCCAAAGCAAACGGCGCCGCAGACGGAATCGCCTGGGCGCATAACGATATGGATAATGCCAACGGCGTCTATCTAAACGGCGGCACGTATTCGCAAAAAGGCAGCGGCAGTGTTCCGCTGGAGATTCTGTTGTACAGCCGCAATTCTGCCGGGGTAGGCGTTGCGGCTGTGGGCGCAGCCGGTTCCTATGGAGAAAACGGAACCAGCCTGCTGACGGCGGCCGGCTCGTTTGCCTTGAATTTCGGCGCCAACAGTACAGAAGCGGTGGTTGGTAATACGGCGGATCCCATTGTGTTATCCGGCGTGCATAAGCTTCGCGTATTGGCTTCCGATGAAAAGATGAACCGTTTTACGATAGCCGGTGCGGTTGACCTTGCAAGCAATGCGTCGGTCGGCGTAGGTGCATCGCTTGCGATGACCGATGATACGGTGCTGGGGAACGACGGAAAAGAAAAGGATAAAGAAAAAATACGGGCTGAGATTAATAACGCACGTATTACAACCGCGAAAAAACAGGACGCCAATGCGGACATTACAGTCAATGCAACGGATACCTCGGCACTGTCCAGCACGGCGGTTACCTTTGGACTGATTTCCACTAAAGATCAAACCTTATTAAACGGGCAGGCGGCAGTTTCTACGGTCTATTCGAAGAAAGCGACGAGAGCAGGCATCAATAACACGGAAATTGATGCCTGGCTTTCCAATGCTTCGAACGACGATAAAAAAGGCAGCGGCACCTCCCTTGTTACGCTTAACGCGCGGAATGCGACGGATTTTTATAACATCAGCATGGTTGGGGCGCTGGGGGGCTCAAGCAAATCTGTTGGCGTGGGGGCGGCCATTTCCACAAATAAGCTGTATCAGACGACAGAGGCTGTATATGCCAACAAGGATAAACCGGAAACCGTATCCCATGCGGGCAATGTGGCTATCTCGGCTCTGGGTACCGGAAGTCTCTTTACGTTAACTGCCGGCGCGGCCGCGAGTGCTGCAGGTTCTATTGTGGAAATCGGCGGTTCGCTGTCCTATAACTACATCAATAACGAGACCCGGGCGAAGATGCACAAGGTGAATTTACGCAGTGAGGATAACATCGGCGTTGTCGCCCAGTCGGATTTGGCTGATTTTACTTTTGCCGGCGGAGTTAACGTTGGCGGCAAATTCTCCGCAGGCGCATCGGTTGTCATTAACAGTTTTAATGATACAACAGAAGCGTTGGTAGAGGGGAGCAGTCTGACCGCAAAAGCCGGCGGAGGCTATAATGCGGACGGCATTGCGGTTTCCAGCGAAATGAAGACGGACGGGATGGCTCAGCACTGGTATGATGCGATATTTGCCAGTTCCGAGGCTTTAAAAAACAATCGCGTTGCGTCTCATAAAAAAGGCCTCGTAGTTGACAGTTCCTCGACCCATTCCATCAGTTCGAATCTGGTATGCGGCGGGGGATCTAATGGATTTTTGACCTTTGAAGGTACATTTGCGCAGAATTACATTGACGGTAAGACGATTGCGGTCCTTTCGGATACTGATGTGAACGCAGCAGAAAATACGTTAAATGCAAATCAGAATGTGCACGTCAACGCGGCAGATTTTAATAATATCGGTACATTCGAAATTGGCGTTGCGTTTTCCATTAATACCGCGGATGCAAATGCAGCCGGCGGTGAGGGCGGAAATCCCGGCGGTGATGCTGGTGCTGGCGGTGGTGATGCTGGTGCTGGCGGCGGTGCTGCCGGGGGCGGCTTTTTTAAGGCAATGGGAGCCTTTGTAGGAAACCGTTGGAAAAACTTCGGTAAAGGCTTAAGCAACTTAGGCACTTCGGTTTCCGGAAGTTTGGGCAACGGGTTTATGGCCAGTGTGGGATTGACGGAAAACGGAAATACCATCAACCGGACCGTATCTGCCGTGGTAGACGGAAATACGGCATTCACAACTGACAGTACGGTGGAAGATAAGCATAAATCGCGCATCAAGGCAAAGAATTTGTCGGTTACCGCTGCTTCCAAAAAAGCAATTGTCAATACTGCTCTGGCTGCCGGCGTATCCCTGTCAGGGAAAAGTTTCGGCCTGGCTTCCGGTGTAAACCTGATTGATCATACATTAGATGGTACTACCAGTACCAGGGTTTCCAATGCAGACATCACCTTTGAAGATAAAGCGGATATAAAGGCGACCGATTCCGCAGACAGCTACCTGGTGACGGGGAATGTGGAATTTGTTTCCAGTGGGGCGGCTGTGGGAGCATCCTGGGGCCGGCTGAAACAGAATGCTACGGTTACCACGGATGTAAAAAACAGTACAATTACGAGTACAAAGACGGATTCTGCCGCAACAGTTAGCGCGGACAGCGCGATTAATGTAGACGAGCTTCTGGTTTCCATAGGGATATCTGCAAAAAACGGAGGTTCACTGGTGGGCACATGGGGTTCTACCGCCTTTGACACCTCGGTGAAAACGACGGTTGATTCTTCTTCAATTACGGCGGATACCATCCGGATCCAGTCTCAGGACACGATCAAAAACAAAAATATAGGCGGTTCGGCTAATTACGGTACATATCTCGGCGTGGGCGCCAACGTGATAACCAGTAATATCCGGAACCGTGTGCATACGGATGTGCTGAACAGCACGTTGACCGCGAAAAAGACGATTGATGTGAATGCCATTGAACAGCGGGATATTGCCGATAAATTGTATAATCTCAGCTTAAGCGGGGGCGTGGACTGTGTCGGCATAGGACTTGGCATCAACGTCATTTCGGTAGGAATTAACCAACCGGATCCGAAGCCGAACACAAATAGTAACAGCAACAGTAATACCCAGACAAACGCGGAAGCAGCCGATGCGTCTGCGAAAGCAGCGTTAGCAGCACAAGAGGGGCTTTATCAGAATAAGTATGCAAGCAACACGTTATATGACAAGTTGTTAGATACGTTTGGTACGGACCTGGCAACGGGTGCAACGTTAACGGATGAGCAGAAGACCGCAGCCAAAGAAAAAAACAAAAATGGTACGAAAAAAGATAATACATTGCCTACAGGCGTTCATGTCAACCTGACGAATGCAACGGCGGATGCCGGAACAACCGGTGTCACTTCAGTAAAAGCGGAAGAAAAAAACCGAGTTGAACTGACGGCCGATGCGGCAACGCTCAGTATTGGCAATGCAGCGATTGGGGTGGATAATGCGTTCCTTGATCTGGCCCATGCGACAGACATCACTTTGGACAAATCGAGCCTGAAAGGTAAGGAAGTCAAGGTCGGCACGTTCCTGGATAATAATCCCCGGAGCAGTTCGGACAAATACGCAGGCATTGACAACGTTACCTATGCCGCTTCCATCGCCATTTCACCGACGACATTGATTTCTGGTGCGGTGAATGTTGTCATGAATAAAGTGAATATCACCGGCACATCCGGTATTACTGTAAAAGATACGGATATCGTGGCAGAAGGCGAAGATGATAACGGTAATGTGACCATTGAAACAAACGATAAGACCAAAGCTGCCACCCATTTGTTCGGCGTGGCCGGTTCTACGATACTGGGTGTAAACACCATCTGGTCCTGGGTTCAGAATACCCATACTATGGGTATATCCTTTGAAAACACAAACGCTAACGCCGTGAATACGGTTTCGGGTAAGAATATCTTTGTGGGATCCAAAAACACGACAAATTTGAGCGCCCAGGGGACCGGCGTCGCGGTGGGCGGTGTTTCGGTTGCGGTAGCGAATACAAAAGCAACAGATAACAGTAGTGCAAAGATTGATGTTATCAATAAAACCGGTGGCGGAACCTACAAATTCAAGGCGGATCAGGAGATTTCCTTCGGAGCCTATAATGCTCCCGAATTGAAAGCGGATCTCAACAATGTTGGAATTGGAATCGTCAATGCTTTGGTTTCTTATACTACAGCGTCGGCAGAGTCCAAAGCTTCGGTCAAGGTAGGCGATAACAATACATTCACCGCAAGGAATGTAGGCTTTGGCGCTTATGTGGGAAGCACAAGCACGGGCAATCCCACCGTTTGGGCGGATCAGTGGAGCTTCGGCATCGGCGGAGTGGACCTCGGAACTGCCGGTGAAAACGCAACAGCCAAAACAGCGACCAGTGCAACTGTCAATATCGGCAACGAAACCTATATCAAAGAAGCTGATTCGGGTAATGAAATCAAACCGTCAGAGACGAATCTGGTCATAGAAGCGAGAAACTACGCCAGCCGGAAAGTGAAAGCGAAAAACATTGGCGGATCTATTATAAAAATATCCGTAAACGGCGTGGATGCCATTGCGGACGCACAGGACACCGTGTCTGTATCGGCCGGCGGCGGCAAGGTCGAAAGCCTGGATATGAGCGCGGAAGGGCTGTCCTATTCGGATACCGAAGCGTATTATTTTGGCGTAGACCTGATCGGCGGCGGGGCCGGCGCGAAGGGATATAACTATTTTAAAAACGGGGCGGACGCAACCCTTTCCGGAAACTGGACTGCGGAACGGGTGACCGTCAACGCGGTGCAGCAGGACGCAGTAGATACCACGGCCGAAAAGGATGGCGGCGGTGTTGCTAACTACGGAACGATGCGTGGCATTGTGGATACTACCAGAGTAGTTGGCGAGAATACGCTGCCGACTCAGGCAAAGGTCAGCGTGGCAGACAATGCAACGATTCAGGCCGGTGTTTTAAATGTTCAGGCCAAAAACCTTGTCAACACTCAATACAACAAAAAATACACATATCAGGTCCAGGGTAACGGCGCTCCGGTTTTGGGCGGAGGCACTGCAGCGACCAGTACTAACACCATATGGAAAGACGCCACTGTAAATATTGGAAAGAATGCCAGTATCACTACCAGCGGGTCACAAAATTACGATGCCTATTCCGATGCAAAACTGGATAACGCAGTATACAGTTATCTCTGGGGTGCTTTTGAATCGGCGGATTCCTATGCGACTACTGACGCAAAGTTTACAAATAAAGTAAATGTTGAGGAAGGCGCCACTCTTAAAACCAGTACTGAGAATCTGACTGACAGAAACGCATCAAATGATTCTGATCACAGTATTACGCTGGCCGCTTCTGACAAGACGGACAGTAAAGTTTTTTCTGAGGTTCATCTGGCGGCGGTCCTGGGAATTGCTTCACTTGCCGATGCAACGAACAAGGTTGTACGTAATAACGAGGTTAATCTGAGTAATAACGTGATGATCCAAAGCGCCGGCGATTTAAACCTGTATGCCGGAAATTCTGGGACCTATGGAGAATCCACGCTCAACCAGGGCTCGTATGCGGAAGGTTATGTCACTTTAATTAATGCAGGGGTAAGGCCGCGTTACGTCACTAACTCTCAGACTACTAACCAGGTTATTATTAATTCCGGAGCTGTCGGCAAAGCTATTGAGAATATTGATCTGCAGGCGATTAAAGGAAAAGTTAACGTTTACAAAATGGCCAAAACGTACCGTTCTGAAAACGAACAGACAGCGTTAAGGCAGGCTATGCCCAAAGAAAGCAGTGTAACCAATACCAATATTGGCGTTGTAAAGGTAGACGGCAGTCTGACCTCCGGCCAGCGTAACAAGCTTGTCGTTGATATCAGCGGAACTGACGTCCCAAATACAGAGGGTATGGTCAGAGATGATGGGGTTCAAAGCGGCGGATATACCGTTTCTGTGACCAATGGGAAAACCGGTGACGAACAAGAAGACTACAGTGATGAAATCCAGGTAACAACAGGGACGAGAAGCTATGCGAACGATCTCGCAAAGCGCTGGGAAGAACTGAACGTACTGATTAAAGCCCAGGGAACCGGCAATGATGTAGTCGATCGGAACATGACATCATATGCGGGATATGTCATGGAGAAGGAGTTGCTGGAAGCCAAATTAAAATCGTTAGGCCTTATGCGGGAAATCAATGATGGGGAGAACGGAAAGACCTGGATCCCCATTACCAGCGGTTATGACATTACCTATGCGGAATTACCGGGGAACCTCTATGCCAGCGGCGGTACGGTCTTCATTACGTCTGATCAGCTTACAGGCAACCGTGGTACGATTACGGCGAACAATGCGGCGTCCATAACGGTAAATAATACATCGAATGCCTATCTGAAAGTCAACGATATAAAGATAGGTGACATTGGGGACGGCATCGTATTTAACGGCATTAATCTGTCTGACGACCCGGAGGCCGTTCAACGCTATAATACTGCCGGATTGACTCTTATTTCCACCAGCTTGGACCAGGCAGGCGTATTTATTAATAACAATCCATATACAAGTAAAATTCGTGTAAAAGTGACGATTGACGGGCATACACAGACCGGTGATTATAAACCGGTGACGAACGTTGAGATTGCCGGAAAAATTCAGGCCAGCGGAGGGACTGCCTCAGTTTACAATGCATGGGGAGATATCTATATTAACGGCAGTACGGATAAGAACCATCCTGTCGGCATCGAAGGGAAGATCATCAATCTTTCCGCTCCCAACGGCAGTCTGACACAGAGTTACACAAAAGGCGTTACGAATATTGCCGGGTCTCCGGAAATAATTTACGCAGGCGTAAACGAAAGCCTCAATACAGTAGGCTCTTTCGTGGACAAAGGAAACGGTGTCAGTGAAAAGACCGTCAATCTGGAGAGTAATTCTTCTTATTTAAGTTATGCAGCAAATCAGGCTGCGACATCCGCGAGCCAGGGTGGGTATATCTTTGGGGATAATGTATTCATCACGGCGGAAGGGATCAACGTTAACGGCCTGATCCAAAGCGGTTTCGGCGCGTATACGGCGGAAGTTACCGAAGTGGAACTGAACGCGGCCATGCAGGCGGCTGCTGCCAATGATACATCGAAAGCAGTCAAAGTTGGCGCGGAAACATTGTACAAGGTCAACGACGGGGGAAAACATGTAAAACAGAGCGACGGAACCTACGAATACATTGTGCAGGTGTATTATAACCCTCAGACCGGTAATCTAGTTACCGAAAACATTGAAGCAAAAGGCGGCAGTGTTTACTTGACCGGCCGCATTGTCAGTACCGGTAACGGCAGAATTTATGTGGCTGACGGCGGCGCGGATATTACCGTACACAATAAGACAGACAAAGCCCTTGATGTAGGTAAGATTACCAATGACAACGTAGAGGGGAAAATCGTTATTACATCTGCAACGGTTGTTAAAGACAGCAATGGAAAGGATGTTGAAAAACTTTCCCGGACCACCTATACACGGAACCGTACGGAAACCATCAGCGACTATACAAAATATCTGAAAACGGAGAGCGAAACGGAAAAAGCAAACCTTGTGTCTGCGGAAAACGTTTCGTCCGGTGCGGCGCGCTCGTTTACTCCCGAAGCAGGAAGCCGGTATTACTGGACGAGGAGTGGAGATAGCGGCAACGTGATGCGGTATACATATACTTATACAAATAAGACAAATTTTGAAGACGAAAGAGGCAAGCCTCCCGATGGAAGATCCTTATATTCAAGTTATACTTCTGTACCTACGGAATATGGCGGTGGCGGTGAAATGAAGTCAGGTGTTTTCCTGAACAAAGACAGCGGCGCGACCAATACCGAATACCAGTTGATTACAACCAAAAGTACAGTTAAAAATGGATTTAAAAAGATTACTGACTATACGACAGGTGCCTGGTTCTGGGAAAAGTATCATGACGTAGTAGAACAAGGGTCATCTACGACCACGACATTAACGCAAAGCCTGAAAGCCGACCATGCAATTCAAATCGGATTCCTGGGCAAACAGGACAGCACCATTGATATCCAAAGCGGCGGAGATATTAATCTGACCGGCAACGTAAGGAATACTTCGGCGGTGTCCGCTTTGAACATTGTTTCCGGTTACGGGGGAATCAACCAGAGTGCAGGCACCACCTTATATACAAATCAGGCGCGGTTTAGCAGTAATAAGGATGTGACCGGCATATCGATTGACGCGCTTAAATCAAATCAGGCAGTCAAGCTTCATGTATCTGCCGCCACCGGCAGTGCGGATGCTTCTGTCCGGGGCAGTGTGGAGATTTCTGATTTTACCGCAAATGAAACCGCGATACTCACGGCGACGGGTGATATAACACAGAATGACATCGGAACCGGTATCAAAGCGTCCCGTATCGATATCGTCAGCTCCAACGGCAGTATCGGTACGGAAGGGCAGGCATTGCGGATTTATGCCGGACAGGAAGCCAGTGGTGAGGACTCCCTGTCTGCCAGTGTGAATGCAACCGCAAAGAATCATATCAGCCTGAAACAGGAAGAAGACGGCGATATGCGCGTAGGAACAATACGTTCTCTGGATGGAGGAAACATCCGGCTTGAAACGAAAGGAAAGTTTGTCGATGCGCTTCCTTATGATGCGGACGAAGCAGGGGGAATCGATGTTGATACCCGGATTCAGAGCTGGATCGATACCGGGTTGATCGAAGGGAATAAAGATAAAACGGGCAAGGTGATTGACAACGCATATCTGAAAAAGCTTCGTAAGAATGTGACGGATTATGCCGATGTGGTCTCTAATGACTACAGTTTATATACGACGAGTAAGCAAAGATATGAAAAGAGCATAACTGCGCCGGTTTTGAATGGGACGGACGAAGCTGCGCAGGCTAAATCTGCGTTTAATGCGGCACAGACTGCATATATTTCAGCCTATAAGGCATATAAGAAAAATACCGGAACCGAAGCGGAGATGAACACGGCAAAAGCGGCCTACGAACAGGCCGGACAGACGCTGTTGCAGCATACAAAGGCATACGCCGATCTCAATGCTGCCGAGGCTGCATTAAACGAAAAATATCAGGCATATATGAATGCTTCTGCCGAAAATCAGGCTGCGGCCAAAACAGCATGGGAGGAAGCCCAGTCTGCCTATCAGACAGCCAGTCAGAATTTCAAGGAGGTTACCGAACAGCAGGCAGAATACGCGGCAAACGATGTTACGCAAAAACTGCTGCAGCCGCTGAGGGATACGTACGACTCCAAAACGAATAGCGAAATCCTTGCCATCGACTTGCAGAAGCTGGATAATACCGCGGATATCTATTTCGCGTCGGAATATGATTACGTGGCTTATTTACAGCAAAAAGCAAAATATAAGAACTTTAACAGTGCGGAAGCTTATCTGGCAACGGATTCGAAGTATACGGAACTGGTAAGCAAAAGAGATAATCCTACCTACAAGTGGACAAAAGAAGACCTTCTCTATGCGGTAAATGAGACACTTATCAACCGGCAGACCGGGTCGACGGACCAGTCCACAAAACTGGCCAATGTATCCGGGCACAATATAACCCTAATCGGTGAGAACGTCGGTACCTCTACAGGAAAGCGGACTATTACCGTACAACAGCTTAATGAAGGGGATGCAAATGGAAGCCGTATCGATTATCTGAAGCAACTGGCCAATACAGATGCGGCAGACATAGAGTATTATGAAGAGGAAGGAGCAACGACCTGGTCCGGTGAGTTTCATATTGGTGGCAGGACGCCGTTAGGGATTAATGCTACGGGAATGGTGAATGTCAATATCAGCATTGACGATTCCCGAATCGGAGCCGGAGACATCACACTGGCGGAACGCCGTGCAACAGAAAATGATTCTTCCTATCACGGGATTGCGATTGGCACCATAGCATCGTCTGAGTCTGAGTCCGGAACCAGCCGTGACGTGCGTATTCTGGGTAAAGGCGGCATTACCAATGCGTTAGCGAAGGATGATGCTGCTAACATTGTTGCCAAAAATCTGCTGTTGGAAGGAGGACAAGGGGATATTGGCTCTGCAGGCAAACCTCTCACTGTCTCATTAAGCAAAGCCGGGGCGCTGCGCACTCGTTCCGAGCAGAGTATTTATATCAGTAACTTTGATCAGAATACCATACTTAACGTTGGGGCTGTTTTTGCCGGTGATACGGTTTCCCTGGATTCAAAGAAAGGAATCGGATACGAATCAGGAGATACTCTTAATATAGGGATGGAATCCTATATCATTGTCGGGAAGCATTTGATCCTGACTGCGGAGGAAGGAAATATCGGAACAAAGAACAGCGATACTTCCAATCCCATCCCGTTGCTCATTTTAAATAACCCGAATCTTACGATTGACGTAACGGCACAGAACGCCTGGCTGAAAGGCAGAGCTCCCGGCACGGGAGATGTGGGCACTATGACGTTGCAAAAAGTTAATGTTGCCAATGAATTCCTGGCGGAAAGCGAAGGTTCGCTTACCGTCAAAGAAGTGACGGGGACTGACGGTAAAACCGTGGAAGCCTTTACGGCAACGGATCTTTATTTGACCGCAAACAGAAATCTGACTGTAAATGGTGCGATTGCGGCAACGGATACAGCAGATATGCTGTCACACTCGGGAATTATTACTGTTAACGGAACTGTCCTTGGAGGACAGGTGTACATTACAACCGGTGTAACGAAGCGTGAAGAGGGAAGCCAGGTTGGCAATATCGTAATTAATAATAATGTTACTGCTAACGGAAAAGATGGAAACGTTACCATTACTGCAAATGTTGGCGACATCACGAGCAGTGGTGTATTAACTGCAAACCAGAAAGTAAGCCTGAACGCGTTGACCAGCGGGAAGATTGAGATTTACAATCAGATTAATGGTAAAGATATAGAAATCCAAACTGCAAATGGTAATATTGAGACCAATGCGACAGGCACATTGACGGCAACCAGACCAGATGGGAAAGGTGGAACAATCACCGTTGGGGCAACTGAGGGTAATATTGTTCTTGGTAGTGCGGTGACTTCGGACCAGAAAGTAGATGTGGATGCCACTACAGGCAGCGTAACTTTGAACGGCGCAGTAGAGTCAGTAGCTGGTGAAGTAGAAATTACTGCAAACGAAGCCGTAACGACAAAAGCAGCGGTACAGGCCAAAGCGGATGTAACATTGTTTAGTAAGAATGCTGCAGTGCTGGCGAAAGATACAGTAACGGCAACGTCCGGCAATGTAAACGTAACCGCACAAGGAGCAGTTGAAACGGACAAGGAGATTTATGGCGGAACTGACGTAACGTTATGGAGTAAGAACGCAACTGTATTGGCGAAAGAAACGGTAACGGCAAAATCTGGCGAGATAATGGTAAAGGCAGTGACTGGTATTTCCACTGCCAAAGCGTTGAATGCGGGAACAAATGTAACCTTGTCCAGTACGAATGGCGATGTGACGGCGGATGGCAAAGTAACGGCTACTTTAGGTTATGTAAGCATTGGCACGGGCACAGGCGATATCAGCGTGCAGGCAGCAGAAGCAGGCCAGAATATTTCCCTGACGGCAGTAGATGGAAACATTACCAACAGTGGTCTGTTGAAGGCAGGTGGGACTGCGTCCCTGTACACGGGAAAAGGCGCTGTGACGGTAACCGGTGCTGTAGATGCCCAGGACAATGTGACCGTAAAGACCACGAATGGTGAAGTAAAAGTACAGAACAATATAACCAGCCACGTAGGTGATATCAGTGTAGCGAGCGGGAATGGCAGAGTAACAGTAGAGAACAATATAACCAGCCACGCGGGTGATATCAGTGTAACGAGCAAGATTGGCGATATCAGGAGCAGTGGTGTATTAACTGCTGGCAAAAAGGTTAGCCTGAACGCATTAACCACCGGCTACATTAAGATTAACAATGACATTATTGGTAAAGATATAGAAATCAAAACCGAAAATGGTGATATTGAAACGATAGCAGAAGGCACATTGACGGCAACCGCAACAAACGGGACCGGTGGGACAATCACCGTAGATGCGACTAAGGGAAATATCACTCTTCGCGGTACTACAACTGCAGACCAGAAAGTAGAACTGAAGAGCAGTGACGGCAGCGTAACAGTTACGAACTCAGTCACTAGCAATGCAGGTGATATCAGTATTACGAGTACGAAGGGCGACATCACGAGCAGTGGTGTATTAACTGCAAACCGGAAAGTAAGCCTGAACGCAGAGACCAGCGGGAAGATTGAGATTTACAATCAGATTAATGGTAAGGATATAGAGATCCAAACTGCAAATGGTAATATTGAGACCAATGCGACAGGCACGTTGACGGCAACCGCAGAAGGCGGGACAATTACCGTTGGGGCAACTGAGGGTAATATTGTTCTTGGTAGTGCGGTGACTTCGGACCAGAAAGTAGACGTGAATGCCACTACAGGCAGCGTAACTTTGAACGGCGCAGTAGAGTCTGTAAATGGTGAAGTAGAAGTTACTGCACAAAAGAACGTGACAATAGGCGCTGAGGTTACTGCGAAGAAAGATGTAACGTTGTTGAGCAAGATTGCCGCTGTGTCAGTCGATAAGGCGGTAACTTCTGAGGACGGTAATATTGCCGTGACGGCGAAAGAAACACTGACAATTGGCGCAAGCGTAACGGCGCAGAAAGATGTGACATTGGCGAGTACGAACGATGCAGTGTCGGTGAACAAGGCAATAACTTCCGTGACAGGCAATATTAGTGCAACTGCGGACAAGTCCTTAACAATTGGTGCAGACGTAACGGCACAGAAAGACGTGACGTTGTCGAGCACGAATGATGCAGTGATTGTTAAATCTGCAGTAAGGTCCGTGACAGGTAATATAAGTGCGACAGCAGATAAGTCCTTGACGATCGGTTCAATTGTAACGGCACAGGAAGATGTGACGTTGACGAGCACGAACGATGCAGTGTCAGTGAACAAGGCAATAACTTCCGTGACAGGCAATATTAGTGCAACTGCGGACAAGTCCTTAACAATTGGTGCAGACGTATTGGCGCAGAAGGATGTGACATTGGCGAGTACGAACGATGCAGTGTCAGTGAATAACACAGTAACATCGGTGACAGGAAACGTTAGTGCAACTGCGGACAAGTCCTTAACAATTGGTGCAGACGTAACGGCACAGGAAGACGTGACGTTGTCGAGCACGAATGATGCAGTGATTGTTAAATCTGCAGTAAGGTCCGTGACAGGCAATATTAGTGCGACAGCGGACAAGTCCTTAACAATTGGTGCAGACGTATTGGCGCAGAAAGACGTGACGTTGTCGAGCGCGAATGATACGGTGTCGGTGAATAACACAGTAACATCCGTGACAGGAAACGTTAGTGCAACTGCGGACAAGTCCTTAACAATCGGTGCAGACGTATTGGCGCAGAAGGACGTAACGTTACAGAGCAAGAGTGCGAATGTGAAAGTGGATGAAGCCGTCACGTCAGTAGCAGGCAATATAAGTGCAACTGCGAAAACAGGT
>ONAV01000025.1 GCA_900315925.1 uncultured Selenomonadales bacterium
GGCGATTGTTCCCGGCGCCGGTCAAAACAAGAATGATACGAAGCAAAATAAGGCTGCCAAGAGCAGCAATACGGAAATAAAAAACAATGAGAACAGCGGAACACAGGTATCCAAGGAAAATACGTCGGATACGAAGAGTTTGACAAAAACGAAACAAACTGCGTCAGCCAAACGGAATCTGAACGCCATTTATATTTTGCCGAAAGACTATAAAGAAATTACCATCAAGGGTAAGGCGGAGGCTACCAAAAAGCAGGCGGCCCAGCTGATTGTGGCAAACAATCAGAATCTGCCCATCGGCTGCAGCGTGGGAGAAATCGTGGACCTGTACTGGGAAGAAGCGGAACGGGAAGGCATCCGTCCGGACATGGCCTTATCCCAGGCTTTGCTGGAGACCGGCTACTTTAATTTCGGCGGCTCCGTGGAACCCTGGCAACACAATTACTGCGGATTGGGGACTATCGGTAAAGGTGTCCAGGGAGCTGCATTTAAAACGACCCGGGAGGGTGTGCGCAAATGGTCCGGCCTGAACTGGACCTGGGCTATGGGCGGCGAATACGCGGAAAAAGTCATCAATACGCATCAGCTGATGCTGCGTTGCCCAGACAAGGAACCGGAAGGAATGTGGAAAGACCACAAAAAACAGCAAAAAGAGCTGGAAAAACTGTATGAAAAGAAAATAAAGGAACGCAATAAACTGGAACAATATAAATATAAAAAAACTAAGGAATCACTTATTAATTCATAAACATTAAATTGAGAAACTGAGAGAATTTTGCACCCGGTTGCATCTGTGCGGGTACATCGTTAAAAATAGTTTCTACCTACTGGTATTTTATCAAAATCGGCTATTCGATAAATTAGTGTGACAAAAAATGTGGAGGTAATAACATTGACATTAGCAGGGGGGGAGCCAAGGGGGAACCAAAGAAAAGGGGGCAAGCCATGATAATCGTTTATATAATTCTGCTGTTTATTGCAGTACTTTTATTTATGCTGCTGCTGGGCTTTATTGACATCGTTCGTGATTGTTGGCGTGATCTGTGCTGCTGTCTGTGGCGTTGGTATTCCTATCTTGATCTTGTGCTTACTGTTTGTAATTGGCATGTCAGTTACCAAAAGATTAATGAATATGCGAAAACAAGCGACGTGTTGTTATAATGAATAATAGATGAGACTATTGAGACAAATCCCAGTTTTACTCAGTAACGATGAGTATGTGATATAATAAAAAAGTTCCATCAATGTCAATTTTGCTGAATCTGTTTTGTATATATAATAAAAACGACTTAATAATTTACAGTTAAGGGAGGATTTCACTATGCCGATTAACAAAAATGAACTTACACAGGAAATGATTTTAGCTGCTATGCAGTGCAAGGATGCTGATGAATTGATTGCCTTAGCTAAAATGGGCGGTTATGAAATCACCAAAGAAGAAGCGGAAGTTTATCTGAAAGAACTGGAAGATTACGAGTTGGATGAAGAGGTTTTACAAAAGGTCGCCGGCGGCGGCGGCAATTTTTATGTTACTTTAGGAGACAAGGTTAGACGTCTCGGTGAAACCATCTACGATTATTATAAATAATATTTATAATGTGAAATTTATAAGGGGGATTCTGTTATGCCAATTGACAAAAAAGAACTGACAAAAGAACTGATTGCAAAAGCGATGCAGTGTGAAACTGCGGAGGATTTAGTAGCATTGGCGAAGTCTGAAGGCATCGATATTACGAAAGCCGAGGCCGAGGCGTATCTGGCGGAGATGGATGACATTGAACTGGATGACGCGATGCTGAAAAATGTGGCAGGCGGTTATTGCTTAACAGATTGTATTGACCCAGACTGCATAGAAAAAGGTATGTTCCATCCCTGATGGAAAGTCAGACTAAATTCAGGTTTATCGGGCTGATTTCCTAAGAAATTACAGCGACAACTTTCGTTTTAGTTTAGTATTTGTTTTTCAGCTTTTACAGAAATTGGACAAATTCCTGGTTCTCAAATTGTGAATTCTTTGTGAACCGAAATTTGAATAACAACAAATTTGTTGTTATTTTTTAAAACTTCAAACTTTTGTCCATGCAAAACAGACTAAGATAAGTTCGATTCTGAAAAAATCAGAGTTGAGCTTTTCTTTTTGGAAAAAATCCTTAAACTAAATAACATTAAAAAAGTGTCGCCATAATTGGCATTTCTTAAATTGACCATAGTATTCTTGACACCCTACATTATAGGGTTTATAATTATTACACAACAAAGTGAGGATAATAAAATGACACGTACATTTATTGAAGTACCCTTGTTCACAAAACGCTGGAACGAAATTGGTCTTGGAGAAACAGAACTCACGCAACTACAAATCATGTTGCTAAAAGACCCTGAATCAGGTCCTGTCATCGAAGGAACCGGCGGAATCAGAAAAGTACGTTTCCCCATTGAAAACAGGGGAAAACGCGGAAGCGTCCGTGTCTGCTATACGGATTTTGCAGATTATGAAGTCATTTACCTGATTACCGCATTTACAAAAAACGAACAGTCAAACTTGACCGATGAAGAAAAAAACGTTCTTCGTAAACTTGTCAAATCGCTACGTGAAGCCGAAAGGGCAAGAAGGAGGTAACCATGAGCGCGCTTTTTGAAGATTTAAAAGAAGGCTTGGAACAGGCCATTGATTTTGCAAATGGAAACGGAAAGGCACGAACTATCACATATACTATTCTTCCCGTTACCGAATATGACAGAAAACAAATCCGTGAAATCAGGGTGAATGCTAATATGACCCAACGGGTCTTTGCCAGCTTTTTAGGTGTATCGGTAAAAACAGTGGAAGCATGGGAAACAGGACGGACACATCCTACCGGGCCCGCTTATCGGTTAATGTACCTACTTTCCTGTAATCAAAGACAACATCTACCTTTTTTAATGTCCAAATGAATTTGTCGTTGTTCCTGTTAATCATTCGCTTGGTACAAAAAATCGGAACAAGTTTTTCTCAATATCATTAACGTAGAGTTCTTTTAGGAAAGGAGATTGGATGTGCGGATTTATTTAGATACGGCTGATATTATTGACAAAGGAATTAGCTGTCTTTAATTTTCAATCAATCAGAAAGGGCGTTTTATTATGGTCTTATATATTGATGCCTGTGTTCGGAAAAACTCACGTACAAGACGCCTTGCGGACTGTCTTTTGAACACGCTGAACGCTCCGTATACGCGGCTGCGTCTGGAGGAATGTGTTTTCCCGACGGTGGATGAGGCGTTTCTTGAAAAAAGGGACCGCCTTTTGCGGGAAGGGGATTTTGACAATCCTGTCTTTGCCTATGCAAGGCAGTTCGCGCAAGCCGATGAGATCATTATGGCTGCTCCTTTTTGGGACCTGTCCTTTCCCGCAGTTCTGAAGTCGTATCTGGAGCAGATCAACGTGGTCGGCATAACCTTTCGGTACATGCCGGATGGGATTCCGGAAGGCTTGTGCCGGGCGGAACGGCTGTACTATGTCACGACGGCCGGCGGGGACTTCTTCCCGGAACAATATGGATTTGGTTATGTAAAGGCCTTGGCGCAAAACTTTTATCATATTAAGGACGTTAAACTGATCCAAGCGACCGGACTTGATATCGAAGGTGCGCCGGTGGAAAAAATACTGCGGGACTGTGAGGAAAAGATTAGAAGGTGATTCGCTTGGATGCTCTGACTTTGATCAAGACCCGATATAGCACACGCAAATTTTCGCAGAAACCGGTAGAGAAAGAAAAGATTGACCAGACAGTTTCAAAGGATTCGGTAACCACGCAGGTATAAGACTTGTGTGGTTATTTTTGTTTTCCTTTAGGCTGGAAAAATACCTTAAAAAGTGTTATAATAATCAAGTAGTTTGGTTTTTAAGAATAGTTCCACTTATATATTTTTTATATTCATTCAGTAAAATAATACGATTTTATACATGGTGATATATGGACACGGAGGCGGATATTATGCGATGCAAAAGGATGCTCGGGGTTTTGCTGAGTGTAATCACTTTGCTGACCATGGCAGTATCTTTCACAGTATATGCGCGTGAACGGGCGCAAAAGCTTGTGCGGGTTGGCTGGTACGATTCGGCGTTTCACCGCCGGGATCAGTTCGGGCGGCGTTCCGGCTACGGCTACGAATACCAGCAGCGCATTGCAACCTACACCGGCTGGAAGTACGAATATGTAGAAGGCAGCTGGTCAACGCTGCTGGAAAAACTGATTGCGGGAGAAATCGACATCCTCAGCGATGTGTCCTATACTCCGAAGCGGGCGGAAAAGATTCTCTATTCCGCAGAAGCTATGGGCGCGGAGGGATATCATGTCTTTATTACGCCCAATAACAATGAAATCAGGCCGGACGACTTTTCCACCTTTAACGGAAAACGTGTGGGCGTTAACAAGAACAGTATCCAGGAGCAGCTTTTTAAGCAGTGGGTCGAAAAACATAATGTGCACCCGATCATCGTAGAATTGACGGCCAAAACCCCCAAGCTGCTGGAAATGCTCAAAAACGGCGAAATCGATATGCTGGTGACCCTGGACACCTATGGCAACTCTGCCGATGTGGTGCCGGTGGTCAAGGTCGGCTTTGCGGAATCGTTCTTTGGCATTAACAAGAACCGTCCCGATTTGAAAAGCGATCTGGACACCGCTATGAACCGCATTTTTGAAGAGAACCGGGATTTTAACCAGCAGATGACCCAGAAGTTTAACCGGTCCAGTGCCGTAAACAAGTTCCTTACGATGGAAGAACGGGAATGGCTGTCGCAACACGGTACGATCCGTGTTGGGTATCGGGATCATTTTCTCCCATTCTGCAAGCAGGACGAGAACAGTAAAAAACTTGTGGGCGCCCTGGCGGATTATATCACGTTTGCGGAGAAAGCAGAAAAGAATGCGAAACCCAGCTTTGAACCCAGGGCGTATGCTACAACGGAAGCCGCCTTGCAGGCGTTGGCCAAAGGCGAAATCGACTGTGTGTTCCCCATAGCTCTCAGCGCCTATGACGGCGAGCAGCGGGGCATCATCATTACCGATCCTCTTATCAGTACGGAAATGTTCGCCGTAGTCCGTACGGATGATCACAGGGGCATTGTAGTGGATAAGGAAATGAAGGTTGCTGTCGTGGAAGGTAACCCCGGGTACGATACCTTTCTGAAAGATCATTTCCCCAAATGGAAGGCAAAATATTATAAAGATATTCAGTCTGCTTATCAGGCAGTGGCCAACGGCGAGGCAGATTATAGTTTGGTGAGCAACTACCGTATCGGTTTGGAAAGCAATTTGTTTGAAAAATACAAATTGTCTGTCCTCACAACTAACAAAAACCGGGATTTATCTTTTGCAGTCCGCAAAAAAGACGACTGCCTGTATTCGATCCTTAATAAAATCAATCATATCGTTCCGGAAACGTCTCTCAATTCCGCGCTGAACAATTATGCTTTCCGGGATACGAAGGTTACGTTGTCCGATTTTGTGAGAGACAATCTGGGTTACGTAGTGGCTTTAGCTGCCAGCATTGTCGCCATAGTTTTCTGGATGCAGATACGGAATATGCAGTCGGAAGAAAAAGCGGAAGAAGGCCGTCAGATTATTTCCGAAACGGAACACGACCATCTGACCGGGCTGTATAACTGGAACTTTTTCCTCGTATACGCCAGCCGGCTTTGTCGCGAACATCCCGAGCAGCCAAGGGACGCGGTCGTCATGAATATTGAACGGTTCCATTCCATCAACGCGCTGCATGGACGGGACTTTGGGGATAAGGTATTACGTGAACTGGGCGATGAGATCAGTCGGTTCGCTGAGGAAACGGGCAGTATAGCCAGCCGGTATGAGGCGGACCGTTTTGATATCTACAGCCCTCACCGGGAAGACTGGCAGGCACAGCTGGAACGGTTCCAGGCACGCATGGACAAACTCTTCCATAATGCCAACATCTCGCTGCGCATGGGGGTGAAGCCCTGGCAAAAGGATATGGAACCGGTCACCCAGTTTGACCTGGCCCGTACCGCCTGCAACAAGATGCGCGGAACGTTCAAAACCCAGGCGGCGATTTTTGACGCTGAGATGGAAAAACGGGAAAACCGGGATCAGCGTCTTCTGAATGACCTGAACCGTGCCTTGGAGAAGGGCGAGCTGGAAGTTTACTACCAGCCCAAATATGATATTCAGGCGGAACATCCGCGCCTGTCCAGCGCTGAGGCGCTTGTCCGCTGGCGGCATCCGGAACTGGGCCTGCTTTCACCGGCCGATTTTGTCCCTCTGTTTGAGCAAAGCGGGCAGATCACCGAACTGGATAACTATGTATGGAAAGAAGCTGCCCGGCAGATTGCCACCTGGCGCAGCCGGCACGGCGTGGTCATGCCGGTATCCGTCAACCTCTCCCGGGTGGATGTGTTCGACCCGAACCTGATGGAAATTCTTGACGGGATCATCGCAAGGCATGAGCTGCAGGCCGGGGATATCAAGCTGGAGGTCACCGAATCCGCTTATACCGAAAACGCGGAGCAGCTGATCCAGGTTATTGAAGAATTGCGGGCCAAAGGGTATAAAATCGAAATGGACGATTTCGGTTCCGGCTATTCCTCCCTGAACATGCTTTCTTCCATGCCGATTGACGTTTTAAAGATGGACATTGCGTTTATCCGGAACATCGAACGGAATGAAAAGGATTTCCGTCTTGTGGAATTGATCGTAGACATTGCCCGTTCCCTGAAGGTTCCTGTTATTGCCGAAGGCGTGGAGACGGCAGGGCAGCTGAACCTGTTGCGGAACGCGGGCTGCAATCTGGTGCAGGGGTATTATTTCTCCGCACCGCTGCCTGCGGCTGAATTCGAACGGAAGATACTCAGTGAAGTCGAAAAGGCTTGAAAAGCGGGAAGCATACATAAATTAGCTGATGAATAAGGGCGCTGATTTGTACGGTCAGCGTCCTTTTTTATGCTCTGTGCGATTTTTATCAGGCAAAAAATAATGTAAAATTTCTTGTTAAGTGTTATAATTAAAATACTGAAGGAGGTGTGTTTCATGAAACACGTAGTTAAAAAATCTATGATGGTTGCAGGCGTTCTGGCCTGCCTGTTTGCTTCTACCGCGTTTGCGCAAACGGTAACCACGACCCCGGAACAGGATAAGGCGACCCAGACGGCAGCGCTGCAGGAAAACAAAGATTATGACGCAGCCCGCGGTTATAAGAATGAAGCTGCCAAAGAACTGAAAAAGGAAGCGGCAGAGAAGAAAGAAGAGCAGGTTAAAGCAGAAAAGAATGCCGCCTGGGAACGTGACAAAGAAACCCAGAAAGAAGCGGTAAAGGAAAACAAAGACTATGACGCTTCCCACGGTTATAAGAATGAATCTGTCAAACAGATGAAAGAAGAAGCGGCAGAAAAGAAAGTAGAAGCGGCAGCGAAAAAAGAAGAGCAGATTAAGGCGGAAAAGAATGCCGCATGGGAACGGGACAAAGCAACCCAGGCAGCCGCGTTAAAGGAAAACAAAGACTATGACGCAGCTCATGGATATCCAACCAAATAAAAAGCCATAGGTTGAAGTATCTCTGCGGTTCAATTAACGCATGCCGGTATTACTATTTTAAAATATCATATTTTGACTAAAAAAATCCCCCAATTACTGCGTGTAATTGGGGGAACGTTTTTTTATTGAGATACAGAACAGACGCTTCGGTTTCGCGTCAACGGTTTGTCAACATGTGTCGGATAAAAATTGAAAAATGACTTACTATGTCACAACTTACACTAACTGCCGTTTCGCGCGTTCCGCTTCAGCGCTTTCATCTTCTTCCGGATACCACATAACGTGGGTGAAGTCCACATAACATTCTTCGCCTTTACCGAAGGCAATGCGGTGCGGCGTCTGGATCTTCAGCAGCTGGTCGCCCATCGGTACCAGATACTCGGTGGTATCGGTCAGGAACACGCGGCTGTAAATGTGTGTCTTGAAACCGTGGTCCCGGTTCAGGTCGATGGCGTTGGGCCGGGTGGCTACCACCATTTCCCTGTCGGCATGTTCCGGAATGGCCAGCGGCAGCGGGTTCTGCATGTCGCCCCGGGCGTAGACCTGGCCGTGATCCAGCACTACGTGCAGGAAGGTGGACTGGCCCAGGAAGTTGTGCACGAAACGGTTTACAGGTTTATTGTACAGATTGGACGGGGTGTCGATCTGCATGATGTTGCCCATGTCGCAGACCATCATCCGGTCGGAGATGGCCATGGCTTCACTCTGGTCATGGGTTACGAAGATAACGGTGAAACCGAATTTGCGCTGCAGGGCCTTGATTTCGAAACGCATGCTTTCCCGCAGCTTGGGGTCAAGGTTGGACAGCGGTTCGTCCAGCAGCATGACCTTGGGGTTGGTGACGATGGCCCGGGCTAAGGCGATACGCTGCTGCTGTCCGCCGGACAGGTCGGAAGGATACACGTCTTCCATGTTGTCCAGACTGGTGTGATGCAGCGCTTCCTTTACCCGTTTGCGGATCTCGTCGTGAGGAACCTTTTTGATCTGCAGGGGGAAGGCCACGTTATCAAAAATATTCATGTGGGGCCAGACTGCGAAAGCCTGGAACACCATGCCCAGTCCCCGCTTTTCGGGAGGAACGTAGAGGTTTTTTTCTTTGATGGAAACCGGCTGGCCGCAGAGGTGGATCTCACCTTCCGACAGATCTTCGAAGCCCGCGATCATACGCAGGGTCGTGGTCTTGCCGCAGCCGGAGGGGCCTAAGAACGAGAAGCATTCGCCCTCGTGGATGTTGAGATTGAAATCGTTTACCGCCGTTACCGTGCCCAGGGTCTTGGTGGTAAAACGTTTGGTTACATGTTTTAAGATAATCTGATCTTCCGCCATGTTTTACACACCCTTTCTGTCTTTGGTAATCTGGGTTACGATAAAGTTGCAGACGATAATGATGAGGATCGCGATGGCAGCCAGCGCGGATGCCTGGGGAATCTGACCGGAGTCACGCAGTGCGAAGATCTGCACGCCCAGGGTACGGGTATAAGGACCGTACAACAGGATGGACGTGGTCAGCTCGCGCATGGAGGGCAGGAAAATCAGGAAGAAGCCTGCCACCATAGCGGGACGGATCAACGGCAGCGTTACGTCTTTCAGGGATTCCGTATGGGACGCGCCGCAGGCCCTTGCCGCTTCTTCCAGAGAAGGATGCACCTGCTGCAGCGAGGCGGAGGCGCTCTTCATGGAGAAGGACAGGTAACGGGCCATGTAGGCTACCAGGATGATCCAGATGGTGTTGTAGAGGCTGATGCCCCACAGCGCGCCGGACCAGGCCAGGATTACGCCGATAGCCAGTACGGTACCGGGAATGGAATAGGGAAGTACGGAGAGCATTTCCAGAATTTCTTTCCCTCTGGGTTTGATCTTAATAACAACATACGCCACCATAACGCCAAGGAACATACAGATGACACCGGCGGAGATGGACAGGAACAGGGAATTGCGGATGGAATCCATGGTCGCCTTGCTGGTAGCCAGATTCTGGAAGTTCTCCAGCGTAAAGTTTTCCGGGATAAGCGGCAGGCCATAGGCTTTGACCAGGCCTTCCAGGAAAATCATGATCAGGGGAACCAGTACGATGACGATCAGGGTGATGACCGATAAGAACAGCAGCGGATATTTTGCGCCGCGCAGTTTGATCAGGGTAGGACGCATGCTCTTGCCCTTGATAATGTCGTAGGACCCGGAGCTGAGGACGATCTTCTGTAAAATCAGCGCCATGGCTACGACGAATACCAGCAGGATGGAGAGGGCCGCGCCCTGACGGATGCCTTCGAAACTGCCGCCCGCCCGGTCGATGCAGGCGTAAATTACGGTGGGCAGTGTGTAGATCTGTTTGGAGAAACCTAAGATAGCCGGAACACCAAAGTGCGCCAGGGAGGAGATCAGGATCAGCAGGGCGCCGGCGGAAATGGCCGGGGTCACCAGCGGGATCGTGATCTTACGGATAACCGTGCCCTGTGAGGCGCCGGCGATACGGGCGGATTCTTCCAGGGTGGGGTCCATGCGTTCCAGCGCGGAAACCACCTGCATGAACACGAAGGGGAAATAGTAGGAAACTTCCACGAAGATGATGCCCCACAGGGAGTTGATGTTCAGCGGGGCGGTTTCAAAACCGAAGGTGTTCATCAGCCAGGTGTTCACATAGCCGCCGCGTCCGGACAGCAGCATGTCCCAGGCCATGGCCCCGAAGAAAGGCGGGAACATGTAAGGGATCATGAACAGGGCCCGCATGAGTCCTTTGCAGGGGATGTCGCTGCGGCCCAGCAGCCAGGCGTAGAACAGGCCTACGATGGTGCCGAAGACGGTCACCGCAACGCCGATGATGACGGTGTTGGTCATGGCTTCCACATTGTCTTTGCTGAATACCACCGTCTGGAACATTTCAATATCGAATTTCCCCTCAAAGAAGAACGCATTGTACACAATCATGAAGATGGGGATAAATACGATGACGAACAGCAGGACAAAGCTGACCAGGGTCATGGCCTTATCCAGTCCGAAGGTTGCGCCGTCCAGAGCAGCTAAGTCTGACGTTTTGCGTGATTTACCGATATTCATGCGTTGCCTCCTTTCTGCTCTTTAGCCGGATAATAACGGGGCTGCAGAAAACGCAGGCCGACTTCCTGTCCTTCCTTCACTTCACCGTGCTGGATTACATCCAGGGCGTTTTGCTGTACCCGCAGGTCCCGGTTGCCTAACTGGATAAAGTAGTTGTACTCGCTGCCCAGAAAGACGGAACTGCGGACTTTGGCACGGATGGGGGATGTGTTGTCGAAGGCGATATCATTGGAACGTACGCCCATTTCCATTTTCTGCCCGCCGGCGAAAATGTCCATGGGGCAGTCATCCAGCGGATACTTTTCGCCTACGTCGATATAGGCGCGGCCGTTCTGCTGCACCAGGGAAAGGAAATTGGACACGCCGATAAACTCAAAGACAAAACGGTTGGCGGGACGCAGGATGATATCCTCGTCGGCGCCCAGCTGGCACAGATTGCCTTCGTAATCCATGATCGCCATTTTGTCGCAGAGCTGCAGCGCCGCTTCCTGGTCGTGGGTGATGTACAGGATGGTGGTGCCGATATCATGCTGGATCACCCGGATCTCCTGTAGCATTTCTTCCCGGAGTTTGGCGTCCAGGTTGGTGATGGGTTCGTCCATGACGATGACTTCGTCGCTGCTTACCAGTGCACGGGCGATAGCCACGCGCTGCTGCTGCCCGCCGGAAAGCTGGCTGGGCAGATGATTTTCATATCCTACCATGCGGACCTGTTCCAGGGCATGTTTGGACCGGCGGGCCATTTCGTCCCGGTTCATCCGCATCTTCTTCATAGGATACAGGATATTTTCCAAAACGGTCAGATGGGGCCAGACTGCGTAATCCTGGAACACCACGCCGATGTGGCGGCGTTCGGGGGGCACGTCGATCCGGTCTTTGGCGCTGAATACACAGCGGTCACCCACATAGATGGCGCCTGTCTCGGGTTTGATAAACCCTAACAGGCAGCGCACCAGGGTGGTCTTGCCGCAGCCGGAAGGACCTACCAGGCACATGATCTGGCTTTCTTCCACGGTGAGGGAAAAATTTTTCAGAATGCATTTATCCCCGTAGTGGAACGTGATGTTTTCAAAACGGACATCAGCCATAGGTCTTCCTCCATTAATGGTGAAATAGAAAAATGGTGAAGGCAGGGCATCCCCTGTCTTCACCATGAGGTTTCAGGAGACACTTGTTACATCAGTGCTTCCTTAGAATCGGATAGGCGGCAATTAACTTGCTGCCCTTTGCAATTAACGTTACGGATTATTTTTTCTTGAAGATGCCGTCAAACTGTTTCAGCATATCTTTGGAACCGGTTGCCAGTGCCTGCAGGTCAACACAACAGGTTGTTGGCAACCAGAACTTCCTGGCCTTCCTTGGAGAGGATGAAGTCAATCAGCAGTTTTCCGTTCTTTTCATTCTTGGCGCCTTTAACCAAAGCTACAGGGCTGAAAATGGAAACGATGTCTTTGTCCAGATATACGAAGTCGATGGTGGAGCCTTTGGCTTTCAGGTTGTTGGTAACATAGTCCAGGCACATGCCGACTTTGTAAGCACCAGCCGCGATCTGGTTATGGGAAGCGGTGGTGCCGGACTGGAGTTCCGTACCGTTGGCTTTCAGTTTTTCAAAGAAAGCAGGACCGTAATCTTTGCTGGCCATCAATGCGCCAACCGCGTATTTGGTGGTGCCGGCCGTGCCCGGGTCGGTCATAACGATCTGGCCTTTCCATTTCGGATCCAGCAAATCGTTCCAGGTCTTGGGAGCTTCTTCCTTCTTTACTTTGGTGGTGTTGTAGGCGATGCCCATGTTCATCATACGGGCGCCGGTGTAGAAGCCTTCCGGATCGATAAAGGCCTTATCGATGTTCTTGGCTTCCGGGGATTCATATTTCTGGAGGATCTTCCCGTCGGCTTTGAATCCGATGTAGTCGGCAGGGTCGCCAACCCAGATTACGTCAGCTGCAACCTGGCCGCCTTTTGCTTCGGTGAAGATTTTGGTTTTAACTTTGCCGGTGCCTGCGAAATAATAATCCATCTTAATGTTGGGATATTTCTTTTCAAAGGCTTTCTTAACCGCGTTCAGCTGGTCTTCCTGCATGGACGAATACAGCATTACGGTATCGGTGGCCGCCGCTGCTTTCGGAGCGTCTTTCTTCGGGGCATCAGGCTTTTTGTCCCCGCCGCCGCAACCGGCCATCATGAGAGCCATAACCAGCATCAGGGAACCAGCAACATACGTTTTTTTCATAAAACTTCTCCTCCTTGATCGTTTTTTTCATAAAACTTCTCCTCCTTGATTTTTAAAATTTTAATACGATTTTAAAATTATCATAGGTAACGTAAACTTACGGGAAGCTTACTCTACTATTATAACGCATGCCCATAAATGATTCAATGATTTGTGTGAGGTTTGGAAAACTTTTTTATGAAGGAGACGAATAAATCAGCGTTTTCTGAAATAAAAAAACCGCCCGTTTGGTGACGGGCGGCTATGAGTTCGGTTATCGTCTGAAACCGTGATGCGTATGATGTGCCGACGGCATACGATGTACTTTGCCGTATGATTTAAAACCGGGGCTGTGGCGTTTCATTTGGTGGAGCGGGGCATGCCGTACGGGCTTCCAGGTGTGAGAGACAGGGCCTCTGGTATACATGGCAGGCCGGTGCTTAGCATACCGGTGGTGCATGTGTTTGGCATGAAGCCTATGACCCGGTTTCGCAGCGGGTTTATAATGACGGTGCAGCGGACGTTTTACCTCCTGCTTTGCCTGCGCAAGGCTCATGCGGCCATTGGCGGCTTCACTGATTCCCGGTAAGAACGAAGTGGCAAGAAAAGCGGCCATGCATGCGGCTGTTACTATTTTTTTGAAGTTGAATTCCATCTTGTTTCGCCTCCTTTTGAATTGTTTGCGTTGTTTGATAAGATTTGTCGGATGATTCAATCCTGGTTCGTTGTGTTTATAGTAACCGAAAAAAAGGGCGAAAGCTTGACGAAAATATGTATTTTTTGTGTTTAATTATGTTTTACTCAGTAAAGATTGTTATGATATAATTTAAAAAATTCAATGGCGTCAATTTTGATGACCCTGCCTTGTATATATAATAGAGGGGTTTGGTACATGAATTGAGCAATGGTTCGGCATTCCCTACGCTACGCCTGCAACAGGCGTAAACCGCTGGCGTAAGCCCCAGCCCGCGCCGCGGATTGAGCGTGTGCTGAACTGCACGAAGCCCGGCGAGCGGAATCTCCAGTGCGCAGGTCACAATACCATTGGCGCCGAAGGACGGCTGACCCTCAATATCTGCCGACCCAATACGACGGAGGAAGGACTGCCCGTCATGGTGTATTTCCAATGGCTGGGTTCGCAGCTTTTATTCTATATCGGGAAGTTCATGAAGTACGGCCGCCTGGATTCCGCCATCGGCCCGGATGAGGTGCAGTGGCCGGCGTGGAAACCGGAGCTGCAGCAGGAAATGTAAAATATAATTTTTTTCATAATATAAAGAGATATGTTTAGTAAAAGGAGATGTGAATCATGAGACTAAGCACCTATGAAATCATCCTGCCGCTGGTGGGTACGGATGAAAAACCGATTGAGGGATACACGCTGCTGACGAACGGCTTGTACGGCGCCGTGGACGTAGTGCCGAAGGAAGACGCGGACAAGCTGCAGGCAGGAGATTTTGCCGGATTGCCCGCCGCGCTGCGGGAACGGCTTATGCTGCGCGGACATATCACACGCAAAGACGAAGCGGGCGAACTGGCGGACCTGAAACTTCTTTCACGCATCTTCAAGACCATTCAGGGCCGCAGCGGTGTGGGACTGGTCATCATGCCTACCTACGACTGCAATTTCCGCTGCCCGTACTGCTTTGAACAACACCGGCTGAAGAAAGGGCAGGACTGGCTCGATAACACCATGAGCGATGAGATGATAGAAACCGTTTTCAACGCGCTGAAGGACTACAGAGCGCGGGGTTATATGGTGAACGGCTGCTCGTTCTATGGCGGGGAACCGTTCCTGGCAAAAAACCTCGGCGTGGTAAAAAAGATTGCCGACAAATGCAGGGAAATGGACCTGTCTATGGGCGCCATTACCAACGGGTACGATCTGGAAACGTATCTGGACTTCATAGAAGAATACAAGCTGAGAAGCTTACAGGTGACGGTGGATGGCACGGCGGAGCTGAATGACCGCCGGCGTCTCCACAAGGACGGTCTGCCCACCTACGACCGCATCCTGCGTAATGTGGAGCTGGCGCTGGAGCGGGGCGTGAGGGTGAACCTGCGGGTGAACGTGGGCAAAGAGAATCTGCACGGGATGAAGGAACTGATCGATGACCTGAAGGCCCGGGGCTTTATTGCGAAAGAAGAAGAACGGGCCAAAGAGGAAGAGGAACTCAGGAAAACCGACCCCCAGGCGAAGACAAAGCGGGGCGAGTTCTCGTATTACTTTAAGGCGACCACCGATGACGCGCATCCGGAAAAGAATATCAGCGAGCAGGATACCATTGACGAAATGATGAAGATCGGCTTCACAGCGGAGGAAGCAGTTGCCCGCCAGAGCCAGTACAACATGATCTGGAACCGGATGAAGAATCTCTTTAAGAAGGAAGGGTATCCGGATTTCTCCCCGGCGTATTGCGGCGCCGAGATGGGAATGCTGGTGGTGGACCCCTTCGGGAAAGTCTTTTCCTGCTGGGACGTCGTAGGGAAAGACGACCAGGCGACTGGGTATATCCAGCCCGGTATGAGCCGGTTCTTATGGAATTTCAACAAGGCAAAGTGGCGTACCCGTACCGTGGACCTGATACCGGCCTGCCAGAGCTGCCCGTATGCCTTTATCTGCCGGGGCGGCTGCGCTTCCCGTTCCAGCAACGCGTATGATGACTATTTCCGGGAATTCTGCGGCGAGATCCGGGAGATTTTTGCCTTCACGGCATCCCGTTTGGCCGGTCAGGAGTGGGAAAAACGCCGTGCCGCCGCTGCCGCGGGTGAAGCAAGCATGGATGCCTGCGCGGGCGAACTGACGCTGTCCCTGGCCGGACCCGCTTCGCGGTTTACAGAGGCGGAACGGGCGAAGATTATGGAAACAAACAGCCAGAAAGAAATGTTTGATATTGTAAAAGGGGCCGCCTTTTTCCCGGAACCTGAGAAAGCGGGAAAATAAAAATAATGAATTGCATTTAGGATGGGACCAGTTATGACGATCAACAATTTACAAGGGTAAATCATATGATTAAAATTCTGTTTGTCTGTCATGGCAACATCTGCCGTTCACCCATGGCAGAGTTTGTAATGAAAGATTTGGTGCGTAAGGCCGGCCTGGAAAACAGGTTTGTGATTGAATCCAAAGCGGCCCGGCGTGACGAGTTGGGGAATGACACGCATTATGGAACCAGAGCCAAGCTGCGGCAGATGGGAATTCCTTTTGCGAAACGCAGGGCCACGCTGCTCAGCAAAGCGGATTACGCCGCGTATGATTACCTGGTTGCCATGGATGCGGAAAACGTTCACGATATGCTGCGGCTGTTTGGCGGCGACCCGGAGAAAAAGATAACCATGCTGTTGCAGTTTGCCGGGGAAAACCGGGAGGTGGCCGACCCCTGGTACACGGGAAATTTTGATGAAACCTATGAAGATGTAGTAAAGGGGTGTAAAGGCTTACTGGAGGCAGTGAAGGAAAGATAGTTTTTTGAAACAGTCAGGCCTGGTTCTTTTGGATAAATAGTAATCGTCAGGTTTTATTATTTGCCAAGAGAAAGTAGGTTAGTAAGCAAAATGAGCGAACGTTGAGAATTCATCAATGAAAGCATGAAATTGATGGATTTTAAAACGAGAAAAAGGTTAATCCCTGTCAACACACGCATTACTGGTGGGTTGGCAGGGATTTTTAATTTGCGCCTGCAAGAGGAGACTTTTGGACTCAAAATGTTTTAAAATTTAGATAGTGGGGGCGGCGGATCTACGGATGCAGGCATAAAAGTGTATTTGTGAAGGTGGTACAGGAATAATCTGGCTTTTGTAAATATCTAAAATAACATATTATGACTTGTGCTATAATATTAGCGAAAAGGATTAAAAAAACAAAAAAGGCCTGCAAAGCAGACCTTAATGTTCCACACGGTGGAGGTTCCGAAGAACGGGTTGAATAAATTTTTATTTGAACTTGTAATGTAAACTCACTGGATGGTAAACAATGAGCTTACATTAATGCTAAACCATAACTTCTATTTTGTCAATAAAAACTTGCTAACAATAAGTAAAAAGAGAGGATGAATTTACATGTCTAAAAAGTTTGCTGGAGAGTATTATTTGGGCCTCGATATTGGAACGGACTCTGTAGGTTGGGCAGTGACAGATAATCAGTATAATGTTTTAAAGTTTAATGGGAAATCCATGTGGGGCATTCGCTTGTTTGACGCAGCACAAACAGCAGCGGAAAGAAGAATGTTCAGAACAGCACGGCGGCGTGTTGAACGCCGCAGGTGGCGTTTGGAACTTTTGCAAGAATTATTTCAAAATGAAATTGAGAAAAAGGATCCGGATTTTTTCCAGAGAATGAAAGACAGTGCTTTATATCCGGAAGACAGCAAAACAGGCAAACCGTTTGCGTTGTTTTGCGATAAAGATTTGAACGACAAATTGTATTACAAACAGTATCCTACGATTTATCATCTACGTAAAGCATTGTTGACAGAAAATAGTAAATTTGATATCAGACTGGTTTATCTTGCAATTCATCATATCCTTAAACACAGAGGTCATTTCCTGTTCAATGGGGATTTTTCCAACGTCACGCGGTTTAGCTTTGCTTTTGAACAATTGCAGACTTGCTTGTGCAATGAGCTTGACATGGACTTTGAGTGCAACAATGTTCAGAAACTGAGCGAAATCTTAAAAGATACCCATATGAGCAAAAATGATAAAGTGAAAGCATCTGTTGCACTATTTGAAAATTCAGGAGACAAAAAACAGTTGCAGGCTGTGATTGGTCTTTTCTGTGGGGCAAAGAAAAAGCTTGCAGATGTGTTTTTGGATGAAACTTTAAATGATACTGAAATGCCCAGTATTTCAATTGCTGACAAGCCTTATGAAGAGTTAAGACCGGAACTGGAGAGTATATTAGCAGAAAAATGCTGTGTGATAGATTACATTAAAGCTGTATATGACTGGGCTATATTGGCGGATATGTTGGATGGTGGAGAATACGGTAATCGAACATATATCTCTGTAGCAAGGGTAAGGCAGTATGAAAAGCATCATGATGATTTAAAAAAATTAAAAAAACTGGTGTGCCTGTATTGCAAGTCAGAATATAAATCGTTTTTCAGCGTTGCCGGAACAGATAATTATTGCGCATATATCGGTGATGATATTGAAACAGATGACAGAAAATCGGTTAAGAAATGTAAACAGGAGGATTTTTATAAACGCATAAAAGGGTTATTGAAGAAAGCTATTGAAAATGGCTGTCCAAAAGATGAAGTGGCGGAAATTATTAAAGATATTGATGCCCAGGTTTTCTTACCATTACAGGTTACTAAAGATAATGGAGTTATTCCGCATCAAGTACATGAGATGGAACTGAAACAGATTTTAAAGAATGCGGAAAAATATTATCCTTTTCTGTGTAAAAAGGATGAGGAAGGTATTGTTACCAGTAACAAAATTCTGCAACTGTTCAAATTCCGAATTCCGTATTATGTTGGTCCTTTAAACAGTAGAATAGGGAAAAATAGCTGGATTGTCCGTCGAGCAGAAGGTAAGATATATCCTTGGAACTTTGAAGAAAAAGTTGATTTTGATAAATCAGAGGAAGGATTTATCCGCCGTATGACAAATCCGTGTACCTATATGGCAGGTGCAGATGTTTTACCAAAGTATTCTTTGCTTTATTCTGAGTTTATGGTTTTAAACGAATTGAACAATGTCAGAATCTGCGGTGACAAATTATCTGTGGAAATTAAGCAGACAATAATTAAAGATTTGTTCCAAAGAACTCGCCGTGTAACTGTCCGAAAGCTTTGTGATAAGTTAAAAGCAGAAGGGGTTATTTCCAGGAATTCAAATCAAAAAGATATTGACATAAAAGGCATTGATCAGGATTTAAAATCTTCAATGGTTTCTTATATTGATTTCAAAAATATTTTTGGCAAAGAAATAGAAAAATACTCCGTACAACAGATGTGTGAACGAATTATCTTTTTGCTGACCATTCATCACGATGACAAAAGAAGATTGCAAAAACGTATTCGTGCAGAATTTACAGAAACGCAGATTACTGATGATCAGCTTCAGAAAGTTTTGCGGTTGAATTATCAGGGATGGGGCAGATTCTCTGCTGAGTTTTTAAAGGAATTAAAAGGTGTTGATACAGAAACCGGCGAGGTTTTTTCAATCATAAATGCATTACGGAAAACAGATGATAATTTAATGCAGCTGTTAAGTAACCGCTATACATTTTCGGAAGAGTTGGAGAAATATAATAGTAATAAACGCAAAAAGATAGAAGCATTAACATATGATAATATCATGGAAGGTATTGTAGCTTCACCAGCCATTAAGCGTTCAGCGTGGCAGGCAATATCTATTGTTATGGAATTGAGTAAAATTATGGGACGGGAGCCTAAACGCATTTTTGTGGAAATGGCGCGTGGTCCAGAAGAAAAGAAACATACTATATCAAGAAAGAATCAATTATTGGAACTTTATAAATCCGTCAAAGATGAAAGCCGAGATTGGAAAACTGAACTGGAAACAAAAACGGAAAGTGATTTCCGTAGTATTAAACTGTTTCTGTACTATACGCAAATGGGGCGTTGTATGTATACCGGTGAACCAATTGATTTGGATCAGCTAGCTAATACAACAATTTATGATCGCGATCATATTTATCCACAGTCGTTGACGAAGGATGACAGCCTGAATAATTTAGTTTTGGTCAAAAAAGTTGAAAATGTCAATAAGGGAAATGGCTTGATTTCTGCTGATATTCAGAAGAAAATGAGAGGCTTTTGGGCGGAATTAAAGAAAAAGGGCTTAATATCAGATGAAAAATTTAGCCGTTTAACCAGAACTACACCATTGTCTGATGACGAATTGGCTGGGTTCATTAATCGCCAATTAGTAGAAACAAGGCAATCTTCCAAAATTGTGGCCGATTTATTCCATCAACTGTATCCTACAACGCAGGTTGTGTATGTGAAAGCCAAAATAGTGTCTGACTTCCGTCACGAAACACTGGATATGGTTAAAGTACGTTCGCTTAATGATTTACACCATGCAAAAGATGCATATCTGAATATTGTAACGGGCAATGTTTATTACGAAAAGTTTAGCGGTAATCCGTTAACCTGGTTGAGAAAGAATCCAGACAGAAACTATAGTTTGAATCAAATGTTTAACTATGACATAGTGAAAAAGACAAAAGAGGGAACTTCTTATGTTTGGAAAAAGGGAAAAGACGGTTCCATTGCAGTTGTAAGAAGAACCATGGAACGGAATGATATTTTATATACGAGGCAGGCTACGGAAAATAAAAATGGCGGATTGTTTGACCAAAATATTGTAAGTAGTAAGAATAAACCGTTTATACCTGTAAAGAAGGGGTTGGATGTTAATAAGTATGGTGGATATAAAGGAATAACGCCTGCATATTTTGCACTCATCGAGTTTACTGATAAAAAGGGAAGTCGCCAACGGTTGCTTGAAGCTGTTCCGTTATATTTGCGGGCAGATATTGACAACGATTCAAATGTATTGCGTGACTTTTACAAAAATGTGTTAGGCTTAGAGAATCCAGTTGTTATTTTGAATAGGATTAAAAAGAATTCTTTATTAAAAATAAATGGTTTTCTGATTCATTTGCGTGGTACAACCGGGTTTTCTGCTTCGCAGTTGAAGGTACAAAATGCTGTTGAATTCAGTCTGCCACATCACATGGAAGATTATGTTAAGAAGCTTGAAAACTATGAAATACATATAATAGCAGAAAGAGGTTCAACGAAAAATTCTCAGATAAAGATTACCGAGTGGGATGGAATTAGTAAAGAAAAGAATCTGCAATTATATGATATGTTTATTAATAAAATGGAAAATACGATTTACAAATTCAGACCTGCTAACCAGGTGTCAAATTTGAAGGAAAACAGAGAAGTTTTCAATTCATTAGCTGTTGAAGATCAGTGCTCTGTATTAAATCAAATACTAATGTTATTTGTTTGTAAGCCAGTGACAGCCAACTTATCACTAATTAAAGGATCGAAGAATGCCGGTAATATGGCTTTATCTAAAATAATTTCTAATATGCGAAGCGCTTACTTGATTCATCAGTCCGTAACAGGTCTCTTTGAACAAAAAATTGATTTATTAAAGGTTAGTTCGCAGAAAGACTAAGGTGCCCTATACGAGAAACTAGAAACAGAAATTAACACTACGGACAATTTATTTGTTTGGAATGAGCTTTGTGGTAAGATGGAAAAGGAGTTGCAAAGTTTTTTGGATACAATGGATTACCACATATCGTATGCGGACAATATCACAATAAAAGATTTTTTAAAGTTGATGAAGGTGCGTTTTCAAGAAGAGGGTGTTCATTTTTTTGAAAAACTATTAGATTTTATCCGACTAGAGCAACAAATTCTGAAGGTCAGATTATTTGTTTTGGTAAATATTAAAGGCTATTTGAACTTAGAACAACTGCACTTTTTATATCAGCAAAGTTGTTATGATAAATTCCAATTGTTGCTGATTGAATCTTGTATGGATGAGCAGAAAAGAATTGGAGGTGAGCATGTACTGATTATTGATAATGATAGTTGTGTTATTTACTGATTTATATGATAATATTATTGATCATCTTGAATTTACCTGCGTGGTAATGTCGCAGAACTACAAACCAATTTGAGGTTTGAGAGTAATGTAAATTCATAGGATGGTAAAACGAGTGATTATATTGGCACAGGCGATTCCTGGTTTGAGAGTAATGAAAATTCATAGGATGGTAAAACAAGCGTGAGCTGGACGTAGAATGGAATGCGGTTTGAGAGTAATGTAAATTCGTAGGATGGTAAAACATAAGGAACAGGAAAAGCATCTGAAGGATGGTTTGAGAGTAATGTAAATTCATAGGATGGTAAAACCACTGGGTTGGCGAGATGCGGCTGACGTGGGTTTGAGAGTAATGTAAATTCATAGGATGGTAAAACTTTATGCGGTAGGTGTGAAGGTGTGCGGAAGTTTGAGAGTAATGTAAATTCATAGGATGGTAAAACCATATTGCTAAGGCACCATTTCAAAATCGGGTTTGAGAGTAATGTAAATTCATAGGATGGTAAAACATCACATGCCGGACCGGTACACGATTTTTATCACGGAGGAAGATAAATTCGGTAAGGGCCTTCCTATGTACCATATCGAAAATACGATTACGGAGTTAGGTGATATACCGTTTCTGGATGGCGGGCACATTATTTACGTGAATGGCGAATAACGAGACCCTGCCACACCTGTCGGGCAATTGATGCACGATTTTGCCTGTACGCAGGCCCGTGATATTTTGAATCCGGTATTACGTGAGCGGGTGCGGTATTTGAAGGAGAGCGAAGGGGGGAATGCGGAGATGTGTGAATTGGTAGAAGAATACGCAGAAAAGAGAGCTAAAAGATATGCAGAAGAAAGAGAAATGCAGGTTAAGATGAGGACTGCTAAAAATTGCATAGATAATACAAATCTTCCGCTGGAAGACATCGCAAAATGTGTTGAACTTCCACTTGCTACCGTAGAAGAGCTTGCACGCGGAAGAACAGCGTGAATATAAATGAGATATTTCAGAATGAAGGAGGAAACCAACCATGTTGAAAAGAATCATAACTTGTTTGTTGGCCTTGTCGCTTCTGGCTGGAGTACAGGTGAGCTTTGCCGCAGAAAAAGCAGGTGCGGAGGCGGGACCGATTTCCAAGGCGGAACATAGTCAATATCCACGTGCCTATGAAAAGGCGATTCTTGCCGCAAGATCAGAAGTTCCGGCAACAGCCGAATATCAGGGCATGTTAATTGAAAAGGAAACCGATAAGACGATTGCCTTTTCGTTTTTCGATAACAGCACGCTCCGTGCCTATGAAGTCACCGTGATAAAAGAGATAAATAAGGTGAAAACTGTTAAAATCGGAGGAAGCAATATTCCCGGCAGCACAACTGTTAATAAGACAGTCGAAGATATCGAAGAAATCATTCGTTTGGAGTATCCGGACGGCAAAATTAAATCAATTGAGCAAAAGTACGAGGGAAACCTCACCTATTATGAAGCGCAGCTGGAAACGCAGCGGTTTACGGTAGACCTTAAGATCAATCCGGTAACAGGAGCCATCGGCAGCCGGGTGTTGGAGTTTAAAGTGGAACCGCCCAAGGTGGAGGAGAAGAAACAACCTTCCCATAATCCGGCAAAAGAAGAACCGGTAAAACCGAAGCAACATAATCCGATTCCACCTGTTCCCGGCGAATGGACGTGCGGCAACTGCGGTACCCTGAACCACGAGGGACAATTCTGTACTAATTGCGGAATCCAGAGACCTGCGGATATGAAAGCGCCTGTTGCTAAATGCAGCAAGTGCGGATGGAAGCCCCAGGATCCCTATAACATCCCGAACTTTTGCCCGGAATGCGGCGCTCAGTTTGAAAAATAGCTCAGGCTTTTTTTATGCCGTAATAATTCCCGTTCCAGCGTTTTCCGGCGTTGCGGACGGTAAGCGGAACGTAGTGGGGGCCTTTGGATTTTCGGTACAGCGCGGAGTGTTCAAATACATTTTCAATGGTCTGTTGGCCGAATCCGCCCAGCCAGAACCACATACGCTGGCAGAAGCGGAAGTCTTCCCGGCTTTTGTCCTGCCAGCTGTGCCCGTGATAGTACATGCGCTTTAATTCCGTGTCGGCGTCAAAGGCTTTTTGCAAAATGAAATCAACAGAAGGGGCGTTCGGTGTCAATGAATTGTTGACGGCGGGCGCTTCTGTGTTTTTCGGGCGCAGGCTTTCACAGTAATTTATTGCGTGCGTCAAATCTGCCAGGCAGCTGCCGCAGACGGTATGTCCTGTCACTGTGATACTCCTGCCGGAACCGTACCATTCGTACTCTTTCCCGTGGTAGCCGATGGTCTTGCGTCCGGGTAAAAGGTAAGTATTTTTATTTGGCAGAAAGCCCCACACGTGCACGCCGTTTCCGGAAGGGGAGAGGTCGCACCAGGCGTCAGGGGCAAGCTGCAAAATTTTGTTCAGCCGGGGAGAATTGGGAATGCAGTCGTCAATGTCGATACAGGCCAGGTCGTTTTGCCGGGAGAGAAGCAGGCTCACTCCGCCGTCTGTCGGAATGGTGCGAACTGCCTCTGCAAAAGGTCTCCCTTCCGTTTCCCAATACTGCCCGCGCAAAACGGTTTCGCCATACGTCGGCAGTTTTTTTGCTTTGCCGTCAACAAAGAGGGGCTTCCAGTTGATCCAATAGGGCAGAACTTTCAAAAATTCGGGGATGCCGTCAGGATTTACTTCTATTATTTTTGTGTCTTGTGTAATCATGTTTTTCCTTTCTGAAATCATAAGGCTTTCCCTGTGCTACTAAATAATGAATAGCACTGGGTCAGCATTTCCTTTTTGTCTGTGCAGTTGTTTTTAAAAAGTGCATTAAGTACACGAAGTACATAAAAAGTACATCTATCAAATCTAGCATCACTGCTGGCTTTTAACAATCCGGATGTACTTAATGTACTTTTTTTATATATCATTTCCATAAAAAAAGTATGATATGAAATAGAGTGGGGAAAAAAGTACACTAAATACACTGAGTATCTGCAAATCGCGTAAATACTGGAATAACAACGATGTACTTTTTTTAGAATAAGTGCATTATGTCTTACAAAAGTACACGAATGATGAAAAAAGTGCATTTGGCTCCAACAAAAAATTATACGGCTTGAAAATTTCCCTAACGCTTGCAACATATTGAATACATAAGGCGCACAGGCAATTTTCAAAATGGCAGCCTGTTTCAGCGCAAACATAAATTATCATAACCAAAACCGGGCGCCCGGCGAATTTTCATTTTCCCGTGCAGCTGCATGGCTTCGGCAAAACTTTTGCGCTGCCAGCCGTGGTTTCCGTTTTTGAACAGCCAGTTGTTGAAATCTTTCAACGCTTTGCTGAATTTCAAAAAGCCCAGGCTGGGTTCCGTCCGTTCGTCCAGCCACTGTTGCAGCAAATCGCTTTCTTCATAAAATGCGGAAGCGGCTTTGGCTACTTCGTCCGGCACATCGTTGCCCAATCCTTCCGCGAACCAGAGTTTTGCGCCTTCCACGCACCAGGCCAGGCAGGCGTTCAGATTTTCCGGCTGCAGCAGTTTTTGTTTTAACTTGGTATCCCGGTTTTCGATTTGTGCTGTAAAAGGAACAATCACCAGACGGCGGCGGATACCTTTGTCCATGGCATCGGATATCGCGGGCAGATGGTTGGTCTGCAAAATCAGTTTGAAGGTAGGACAGAACTCAAACGGTTCGGCGTTCAGATGCCGGGCGGTCAGCGTATCGCCGCCGGTGAGGAGTTTGACCTTTGCTTCGTCCAGACGGCGGTTGGGGTTGCTTTCGCTGGAAAGCACGTAGCGTTTGCCGGGCAGCTTGGCGAACTCCGGCGTGGGGCGCTGTCCGTCGGTCACGTAAGCCGTGGCCAGCAGCGTGTCGATGGACAGGGTGGCCTTGTAGTCGCTGATGGCCGCTGCAATGGTTTCGAAGAAAGTGCCCTTGCCGCTGCCGCCGGGGCCGTAGGCGATAACAAACTTTTCTTCCTCGGTGCTGCCGGTGAGGCAGTAGCCCATAAATTTTTGCATCCAGCGGCGGACGGCAGGGTCGGGAAGAATGGTATTGACGGTTTGCAGCCAGAGATTTTGCGCCAACGGTGTGGCGTTCTTCCCATTGTTTTCACTGTGCCCGACAGAAACGTTACCCGCCGCTGCGTCCGTTTTTGCAGGCATTTCTTTTTCGCAATCATCTGGATGTTGCTTTTGGGTGGCAACATTTTCCTCGAAACCTGCCGCGCAGATTTTTGTCAGCAGATTCTTTTTGTCAAAGGGCTGCAACGTGCCGGTAGCCAGGTTCAGCGTGCCGTTCTGTACATTCAGCAGAAACGGATTCGCATCAAAGGCGGCAAAGTCTGTGGCGTTGCAACCCTGCCAGTAGTTCACGGCGTCTTTGAAATGGTGCAGGGATTCCGATTTTCGCAGCCAGTCCAAAACGTTAGCACGACGTTTTTGTTCCGTCTGGTCCAGCGTCTGGGGCAGGCTGCGAATGGCGGAAGCCAGTTTACGGTAGGCAGCCACGGCAATGTTGCGGAGCACGGCGTTGGTTTCTTCCTGCCAGCGCTTGCCGTTCCAGTGCACCCACCGATTGATTTGCGGCACGAACTTCCAGTCGCTTCCAATCATGACGTGAAGCCGTTCCGCGTTGCCCGGATCGGTGTAGGGCAGGTTCATGAGGTACTGAATTTGGGTTTGGTTCATGGGTATCCTCCTTGAAATTTATTACTCAACTTGTATAAACAATTTAGCTGGTCAAAATGCAACCGGAATTTAAAAAAATCCCTCTACTTGTATAATCGCTTTAGCTCCAAAAAATTCAACCACATCTTGAAAAAAATTTTCCCCTCTACTTATCTATTCCGGCGAGGGGGTCGAAATCTGAGATTGTTTTTATAAAAAATTTAAAATGTTACAAAAAAAGTGAAAATGGTTTACAGTTTTCCATGCAAATTAGTACTGGAAGTTTAAGTGGATATGCGATACAATGAATTGTGAAAGCAGTTAAAAATTTTGGTAACGGAGATAACCATTACAAAGGGAAGTACACTGCGTCAGGCTGCGTTTGGCTGCGAGCACAGGGTAGCTTGAACCGGGATTTTAAAGGGGGTATTCTTGCAATGAAAAAGTTATTCTTCTTCTTATGTTGCCTGTTAGCGTTATCAGCGACGGCTTTTGCGGAGAAATCCGAATGGATCGATCCGGGCTATGATTTTACGAAAGCCAAAAGTATTTGTGTTGACTACGCGGCCGCCCCTGAAATTGCGGACGGCGTCCGGGATAAGGATGCGCAGGCTGTGTTTTTTGAGCGGGCCAAAGCGGATATTGTCGATAAACTTATCAAAGCAAAATATAACGTCGGGCTCACGGACAATGCCAGAGGGAACGCAGCAGGCAAAGAAGCGGAGAACACAAAAGCTGTGAAAACGCAGTCTGCCGAAAATCCCCGGCTCGCTTCCGGCGATTATGATTTAGTGGTCAGATGCACGGTTTCGCAATATGATACCGGGAAAAAACATGTGGAAGCCCATACGGAAACGGTAATGGTTCCGGTTACCACCACCGTGTTAGACGTAACCGGCCATATGCAGACCATCACCATACAGGAACAACAGGTTTACAATATTCCTGCGGGAGAATATCCTGCCGCATTTGTGAAGGCCCGGTTTGATGTGATCAACACAAAGACGAACCAAAATGTCTGGACCTGGGAGGATGCGCGGGAAAAGGTTGCGGACCCGGGCATCTCCAACGTTAAACCGAAAGAAGTTCTTACAGGCATCATGGCAGATTTTTCAGCAAGCTTGCGGCATAATTTAAAAAGCAGAAAGCCGAAAGGAAAGTAAGAAGACACGGATTAAATACGTTTTTAAGGAACCACTGGTTGTTTCCACAGCGCCTGCTAACAAGCGGGCGTTTTTCTTTTCACTTATATAATCCGGCGAAAAGGAAAAAACGCAACCACAAAATGAAAAAAATTTTCTGTTCACTTATATAATCCCGTGAGGGTGAAAAAACGGAACCAGTGAAGCAAAAATATTTTTGCTCTCACTTATATACTCCGGCAAGGTATCAAAATCTGTTGAAAAAAATATCCTTCACTTGTATAAACAGGAATGGGTATTAAAATGCAAGTCGATTCACAAAAAATTTTTCTCTCTACTTGTATATTCCGGAAGGGGTACCCAAAACTGAAGTGGTTTTTTCGTTATTTTTCAAAGAAACACTGCCGGTTTGCAAATATAGGCGTGGCTTATTTCATAATGTAGCTATGATGCTCTCATCATGTATCAGTGTGTTGCTTTTTCATTAAGCTTGCATTTCAATTTTCGTCTGATATGTTTATGATATGGTATTTTCTTTTTCTAAAATTTCTGCTATACTAATAACAAGGAACAAGGAAACAAGGAAAACGCGTTTAAACGGAGGCGATAAGAATGGCAGAATCAGCACAGACATTATATGAACAGAAGCGGGTTACCATTACATCAAAAAGACAATTCACCATTCCTCAAAAGTTTTATACAGCACTTGGTTTTGCAAGGGAGGCTGTTTGCACGATACAGGGCGGGGCGCTTGTCATTAAACCGGTCGTGTACGCTCCGGGCGGAGATTTTTCTGAACATATTTTAGCGGATTTAATTGCGGAAGGATTTTCAGGTGAAGAACTGCTTACGGAATTTAAATTGAGACAGGCTAAAGTTCGTCCAGCGGTTAAGGCCATGTTGAAAGACGCTAAGGCGGCTGCGCGTGGAGAAGGTGAGTACGCCACCTATGAGGAAATCTTTGGGGCGGAGGAATGAAATGGCGGAATTGCGAATTCTTCCTCCGGCTGCCAAATATTTTAAAAAGCTGAAGGACAAGCAGTTAAAAAGATTGTTTCAGGAAGCGATAGATGAAATATTGGAAGACCCGTCTGTCGGGGAAGAAAAAAAGGGCGATTTAAAAGGGATCAAAGGATACGAAATTTTATATAATCATACGAATTATGAACTGGCTTATACTGTAGAATATGTCAAAAGAAACAATAGTGATGCAGTAGATGTCGTTGTTGTGATTATGGCAGGAACCCGTGAGAATTTTTATGAGGCATTGAAACTTTATTGGTCTTGAAAGATTTAAACGGCATTGAATATGATAGAAAACAATAAGGGTTATATTTTACGGCGTCTGTCCAAATAATTGGCAGACGCTGTTTTATGTGCAAAAAAATGTAAAATGCTTTCTGTAAAATATGATGGTAAAAGAAAAATAATAAAATACAATGCAATAACAATATAATGCATTGAAAATAATTGACGATACAATGCATAAGTGGTAAAATTTAAATACAAAAGAGTATATTAACAGGAGGTGCAAAATGGGTGCAGCAAACTCAATGAATTTTAGCGTTCGCATGGATAAAGATTTAAAAAACCGTTGCGAAAAATTATATGGCGAACTGGGTATGAATCTAACTACAGCAATCAATGTTTTTCTTCGTCAGTCCCTTCGTGTCGGAGGATTTCCTTTTGATGTAAAGTTAGATCAACCGGCAAAAGAAACCATTGCCGCTATGCTGGAAGCGGAAGCTATCTCCAGGGATTATTCTGTTAAGCATTATGATGATGTGGAAGAAGCGCTGAGGGAATTGAAACGATGAGTTATTCTGTTGTCTGGACAACCAAATTTAAAAGAGACTATAAAATTGCCATGAAGCGTCATCTTGATATAAATTTGCTTGACGACATCATTCGTAAACTGGCAAGAGGAGAAATGCTTCCAGAGAAAAATCGGGATCATGAATTAACCGGAGACTGGATTGGACATCGGGAATGTCATATTCAGCCGGATTGGTTGCTGCTGTATCGTATTGATGATAATGTTCTTGTCTTAACTTTAACCCGTACTGGAACTCATAGCGACATTTATTAAATTTATAATTAAAGGCCAAAAAGATTTAGCAGAGAACCGTGTAAAAAGGTGATGCAAGGTACAGGCTATCTGGTCGATGATATCAAGCAGTATATGGATGTGAGAGGTGTTTCTGTATAATTTGATTCGCATGTTGAGGTATAGGTAAATGGATGACGCGGTTTTGGAAAAAATTTACCAGGAAAAATTGGAAGAACGGATTATAGCTACATTGGCAGAAAAGCACGGGATTTCTCTGGAAGACGCGATGAAAGCTTATTATAACAGTTAAGCTTGCGGATAAAATCCATCGTGGCGTAGAAGGTGTCCAGTATCTGGATCACAAAGTGCTTGTGCAGATTTTAGAAGAGACTGAACCGGAGATTTTTAAGTGATTGTTTAAACTAAATGTCCGTTGAAGGCAGAAATTAACTAATTAGTCCCCTGTCCATCGCTAAAGATTTTAACGTTGGGCAGGGGATTTTTTTGATTAAAAATGTACATTATTTTGTAAGGCCCATCTGTTAAGATAAAGTTGGGTTAGGTTGCTAATCCCTTGGGAAAGAGTGATAAGCCTTGGGAGGAGGAATGAAGATGTCATTTTACGGATGGGACAGCCCGGATATTGTGTATTTGTACAGTGCTTCCGGCAAAAAACTACAGAAGATTTCGAGGGAAATGCAAGTTTGTGAGTTTGTATGGAAACATCCGGAGCTGGTGTTTGATTCAGAAGATTCCAGAGCAAAAGCAAAAGTGGCAGCGGAGACCAGCGATTTTGTATTTGAGTTTGGACCTGATGTGCAGCCGCAGCACATCAGCGATGCTTACGAAGCGTTTATCGGTATGAGTAATAAGCGACAAATGTATTTGGAAGGGTATCGTGAAAAGAGGAAAAAGGAAATTGCGGATTCAGAAAACAGGTTAAAGGAAGCAGAGGAAGATCCGTTCAGCAATTTTAAGGGATTGTCGGATAAAGATATTGAACGCATTAAAGCGTATAAAGGGCCGGGCATTGATGAGTTAATTGAGGAGATGGAAGAATAGCAAGGCAATAACAGGAGATAATGCAAGGAACTGGGAGAAGTTTTTCGCACTTCTGCTTTCTTTCAAATGGAAAAAGATGTCAAGATGAGGAATATATGCTATTATGTATATATTAGAAGTGGAACTTAGACATTCCATATGTTGCTGTATATGTAAGTTTATAATATGTTTACGAGGAGATTAAATTATGACGGCTTTGGATAATGTTCATGTAGTAGATGATAAAAAATACAAAGAAGCAGCTACAATCGTAACAGATTATATTAAAAATACAAATTTTCAATTCGAGTCCAATGAAGCAGATATTGAAGAGAGCAGAAAGCAATTTTTAGAGAATTTTTCTCCTGAAAAACTCGAAAATATACCAGATTCCGAGCTTCTTAAATCAATATTTTTGAATGCTGATGATAACTCTTCTAATAGCCTTTGTCATTATCTTGAATATGCCAAAAAAAGTAGAGCTTATTTCGGAGCAATTACTGGCGGTTCGGCATACAAATATGGACTCTTTCGGAAGAAAGAAGATTCCTGCTGGTATGCGGGGAGTAACCAAAATCCCCAAAAATTGACGGAAGATGAAGCATTGAAGCTTGGTAAAGATATACGTGATCGTTTAGTTAAGGGGGCGAAGTTTGTAAAAAGCTGTAAGCTGAATGATTTATCGGATTACGTAAAAATGCATAATGAATTGCAAAATATCCTTGATAAGTATTTAGACTATAGTTGGATTCAGAAATACTTGCAGATGACAAATAGCGGAAAATTAAGTACATGGTATTCAGATGATTGGCAAAGACACATCCTGCGGGGCTTACAAATAAAGCCGGATTCACGGTATTATGTAAGAAGTGGACAACTTGCTCTTATCACGAAGTATACTGACCTTCCGTCAACACATTTTGATGAAGCTGTTTATGCTAAATTTGGCAATATAAAAAAGTTCTATCGTCTTAATACTAAAGATGATAAAACAAGATCAGAGTGGGCAGAAAAGAAAAAAGTTGCGATTGGGTTTGGTAAAATTGGCCCCCTGACCAATTTTATAAAAGGGAAAAACAAATTGTTATCATCGAATGATATTGTTGATGATGTTCACGAAAAATATTTTAAAAACGAATCAGATAAAAAAAAGGCGAAACAGAAAGCAAGAGAAATCGCAGCCTTTTATAATACGAATGCAGATTCTGTAATCGTTGCAACTTCAGATTCGGTATTAGTGGCTTTGATTAACAATGTTGGGAATTACGAATACGACTTATCATCTGAAATGGCTCATTGTAAAGAGGCAAAATGGAATTACTGTTTCAGCAAGGATGAAAAACTTCCAACTAAAACGAAAGGTGACCAGTCTTCTTTTTATAAAATTAATGATGAAGAAAATTTATTGTTTCTGTATAAGAAATATTATTATGATTTAACTGATAACAACAGCGAAATTAAAGAAGCTCATGATCATAGTGGTGTGGCAGAACAATCTAAAATTGTTTATGAGACAAAGTTTAAGAGCATTTTTGAATACAATCGTATTGCTTTTGGAGCTCCCGGCACTGGAAAGAGCTGGACAATTAACAAAGACTTGGGAACATTGATTGGCAAAGATAATGAAACCGATTATGAAAGAGTTACATTCCATCCGGATTATTCGTATGCAAACTTTGTCGGGACTTATAAACCTACGCCATGCTATGAAGAAGGGAAAAACAGCATAACGTACAAATATGTGCCGGGGCCGTTTATGCGGGTTTATGTAAAAGCACTAAAAAATGCCAGCACATTAAACGTAAAACCATACGTTCTTGTTATTGAAGAAATTAATCGAGCGAATGTCGCTGCTGTTTTTGGTGATGTGTTCCAATTGCTTGATCGGGATGAAAAGGGAGTCAGCGAATATCCAATAGAGGCTTCAGAAGATATAAAGAACTTCCTTGCGGCAGAACTGGGTGGCAGTCCTGATGATTATGCAAAAATCAGAATACCAAACAATATGTTTATATGGGCAACTATGAATTCTGCTGATCAGGGCGTTTTCCCTATGGATACGGCCTTTAAAAGGCGCTGGGACTTTACCTATATTGGAATTAATAAAGAAGATGGCGATATCAGCGGGAAATATGTTACGCTTGGAAAAGATTCGGATCAGAAGGTTGAATGGAATAAGTTGCGCAAAGCCATCAATAACTTTTTGGCCAAGTCAAAGATTAACGAAGATAAACAACTAGGACCATATTTTATACCAAGGAAGATCGTTGTTCCAGAAAATGGAGATGAAATAAAAAGGGATGTATTTATAAACACATTCAAGAATAAGGTTATCATGTATTTGTTTGAAGATGCTGCAAAGCAAAAGCGTTCCAGCATATTTGCCGGGTGTAATGATAAATGCAATAGGTATTCTGAAATATGCGATGAGTTTGATAATAAGGGAATCAAGATCTTCCATAATGATATTGTGTCGGAAACTTTAGTTAAAAACACTACAGGTAATGCTCCTATCATTCCGGCATCGGAGAAAGTGCAAGAATGATATCGAAATATGTGCAAGAGCAAAAAAGATACACGCAAGAAGAGTTGTGTCGTATATTTGAATGCTCTGAAGAATACGCAATACCAATCATCCGCAAGCTGAAGGAGTACAGCATTTTAAAGGCTGTTAGAGCCTCTGCTGATCAAAAAGATAGGTCTGATCTCATTGAAGAAGATATTGAAATAGCTGATGTCGGGATTGATGATAATGAATTCCTTTACATATTTACTTTCGTGGGCATTATTGTCATTGCCGGGCGGGTACTTAAATGCTATCCCAAATACCTAAATATTCCAGAGCCTGTTAACGAATTACGACAGATCCTTAAAGTATTAGAAAAGTACAATGAAAAAGAACAGATCATCCGTATGTTTAATGATAGCAGCGAAAACCACTCGTTTAACCTGTTGGCTGTCATGCTTTTCTTGTTGACAGACTATCATGAAAATGGGTCTTATAATAATACAAAGGATATTGTTGAAAGCAATGGAATGGGAGAAATTATATGGGATAAAACAATCAATGAGACGTTTACCCTGTTAAGTAATGATCGCCCATACTATACAGACCTTCAAACAAAAAAACGTATTTCAAACGATTACGATTATTATAAACGATTACATGAATGTATTCTTACCAAAATTTCAAAGGAATTGGTTGCAGCACAGCTTGTTGATCTATTTGAAATTGGTGAAGTGGAGTTGTCGGATGAAGACATTGAGGATTTCGGTGATAAAGACTATCTCCTGTACCGTATTGAAAAGGAACTGAATATCCAGTTTAATACCCGAAAACAACTTGTCCTTAAAACGTTGTATACTTACATTGAAAGAAGCGGCAGTCTGTTTGATGTTAACGGTTTATCCATATTTGGAACAAACAGTTTCAATTTGGTATGGGAGAATGTATGCAAAGTTATTCTTGATAACCAACTTGATGTACCGCTTGGCTTGCTGCCTCTTCCTATACCTTTAAAGTCTGGTTATGATAAACAAATGAAATTGATTCATCTAGTTGAAAAACCGCTTTGGTCGTATACCGGTAAATGCGCTCAAGATACGCTAATTCCTGATTCGATAACCATCAGCAGTTCACAGTTCATTATTACAGATGCCAAATACTATGTGACAAAGCTTGAAAAAAATCAAGTTCCAAAAGCACAGCCTGGGATAGAATCCATTACAAAACAATATCTTTACCAAATGGCTTACCAGCAATTCATAGAAGATCATCAATTTGAATCAATCATAAACTGCTTTATCATGCCAACGGAGACTGATGGCGTTCTTGATAAAGGCGTGGTCTCAATGAAAATGTTTGAGAAGCTGGGGCTGAAGAGTATTGAAGTGAGGTTTCTATCGGCAGGAGAGGCCTTTGAACATTATTTGTCGGGAACAAAAATTTCTTTGTCACGATTACGATTATAATTTAGATATTAAGATTAGCTAACACCAGCGGCGGTTAAGTAATAAAAGAAAAGCGTTTTCATGGAAATGTCGGGCATGTAAAATGAGCCTCTTTTCAAAAAAGGGAACGGGCAATAAAAGAAACGAGGGAGCCATCACCATGATCCTTGGACTTAGCAAAACAAAATACTGCAAGGGCGTGCAGTGCCCGAAAATGCTGTGGCTGGAGAAGTACAAGCCGGAAGAGGCAGAAGATATTCTGCCGGAATCTATTCTGGCAACCGGAACCATGGTGGGCGACCTTGCCAGGAGTTATTTTGGCGACTATGCGCTTGTGGCATTTGATTATGATAAAACTATCATGGCCGCAAAGACCAAACAGTTTATGGAAGCGGGCACGGAAAATATAGCGGAAGCTTCTTTCTGTATAGACGGTTTGTATTGCGCCGTGGATATTTTGCATAAGAACGGTGAAGGCTATGACATCATTGAGGTAAAGAGTACTACGAAAGTAAAGGATATTCACATTGATGATATGGCGTTTCAGCATTATGTGCTGAAGCGGTGTGGGGTTGATGTTAAACGGGTTTTTTTGATGCACATAAACAACACCTATGTAAGACAGGGTGAGCTGGACTTGCAACAATTATTTACCCTGGAAGAGTTTACGGATGTTGTGAAAGAAAAATACAATGAAGTGGAGGAAAACATCAAAAGCATCCGGGCTTATGTAGATACAGAAACTGAACCGCAAAGGGATATAGACTTATATTGTAAAAAACCATATGACTGTGCTTTTTATAAGTACTGTGCCAAACATGTACCGGAACAGTCGATATTTTCTATCCGTGATTTATGGAAAACAAAAAAATACAAATACTATCATCAGGGTATTATCAGCTTCGCGGATATTATAAAGAAACAACCAAAGTTAAATGAAAAGCAATGGAGGCAGGTGAACAACGCCTATTATGAAAAAGCAGATGAAGTGGATACTTCTGCTATCAAAGATTTTTTGAATACACTGACCTATCCACTATACCATCTGGATTTTGAAACCTTTCAGCAGGCCGTTCCTGCCTATGACGGTGTCAGCCCCTATATGCAGATTCCATTTCAGTATTCCCTGCATATCGAGCAGGCGGACGGTTCACTGGAGCATCGGGAATTTTTGGCAAAAGAAGGAACTGATCCTCGCAGGACTATTGCAGAAAGCCTGTGCAAAGACTTTCCGACGGATGTGTGTGTATTGGCCTATAATATGAAATTTGAACGAGGGGTATTACAGAAGCTGGCAGACAGTTTTCCCGATTTGGCGGAACATCTCTTGGCAATTAAGGATAACATACACGATTTGATGATTCCCTTTCAAGAGCAATATTATTACAGCAAGGCGATGGAGGGATCCTATTCCATAAAATATGTGCTGCCGGCCCTTTGCCCCAGTGACCCTGAATTGGATTACCACGCTTTGGAAGGAGTGCACAATGGCAGCGAGGCCATGGAAACCTTTGCGGATCTGCCCAATCATACGCCGGAAGAGATTAAGGTCATGCGGCAGAATTTGTTAAAGTATTGCTGCCTTGACACACTGGCGATGGTGAAAGTATTGGAAAAACTCAGGGAAGCTGTTGCGGCAAAGCAGGGTTGAGAAACGCCCGGAGGGAAAAACATGTACAAGGTGTACGGGACAAGTTCGAAGAAAATGCTGAATATGCTGATTCTGGAACTCTTAAAAGTGTATTCGGATGAGAAGCATAAACTCACGCAGCAGGACATTATCCGGCTTTTGCGAACGGAGTACGGTGTGGAAAACTGTGACCGGCGTTCGGTCAAGGCCAATGTGTTATCGCTGGTAGATATGGGTTATGAGATTTCCATGGATGAAGGCCAGGGCTATTATCTGATGGAAAGGGATTTGGAAGACGAAGAACTGCGCTGGTTGATTGACGCGGTGCTCTTTTCCAAAGCAATAACAGCAAACCAGGCGCAGCGGCTGATAAAAAAGCTGGAGCGTTTCGGAACGAAATATTTTGAGCCGAAGGTTTCCCATGTGCGGACGACGCCGAATATTCCGCGGACGAAGAATACGCATGTCATGATGAACGTCAGCGTAATCAATGACGCGATTGATTTGAATAAGAAAATTTCCTTCCGTTACAACAGCTACGGCATGGATTTCAAACTTCACGACAAAGGCAGGGATTATATTGTCAATCCGTATCAGATGATTGCGGCCAACGGGTATTATTATCTGCTTTCCAACCTGGATGTGTACGATAACATTGCCTATTTCCGCATTGACAAAATTACAAATGTCCGGATTCTGGATGAAAAGGTCAAGCCCATGAAACAGGTCAAAGGGCTGGAAAACGGACTGGATCTGCCGAAGCATATAGCGGAGCATATTTATATGTTTACCGGGGCAAGCAAAACGGTGAAGCTGCGCTGCAGAAAAGAAGCTGCAGACGCAATTGCGGATTGGTTTGGCAGGGACGTAAGGGTTCTTGCGCAGGATGACGACGGTTTTACCGTGCAGCTGACCTGTAACCTGAACGCTATGTACTACTGGGCGCTGCAGTACGGGCATCTGGTAGAGGTGCTGGAGCCGGCCGAACTGCGCGCGGAAATCAAAGAAGCCGTTGCGGAAATGGCGAAGCGTTACGCTAAGGAGACGCTGATTAAATGAGTTTGTACGATGTCCGAGGGCTTTTTGCGACTGACAAGGAAATGGCCCGAAGGCGCAGCCTAAGCAGAGAGCCGCAAGCTGCGCTTGCGTGCGAATCGCTTATACAAAGGAGTAGCTGCGTGTTTCCCTAATAACTGCAACAGAATAAACAGGTTGCGCAAATAAATACGTAAATAAGACAGATAAATATTGTTTCCACTGAACCCTGAAAGGGGTTCTTTTTTTCTGTTTAAAAGGCGTACTGCCGCGATAAATCTTTGCCGGAATGCATTGCGGCACCATTTTTCAAATGTACATTTTTTTGTCATGCCGCTCTGTTATGATGTAATCAGAAAGGGAAAAGAAAAACTGCCGCAGCAACGAAAGGAGAGGATGGATATGGATGTAACAAAAGACCCGGAGAACACCGGTTCACGGAACAAAGATGTCTGGCAGGTTGGGTTTGCAAAATATAAACAACTGGGTCGGTACTTTTTCGAGGTTGAGAAGAATATGCAAAACGGCTGGCTCATTCTCCCGGTTGGCGATGCAACGCAAACGGAAGAAGAAAACCTGACGGCGGCGGGACAGATGCAGCAGGACCTGCTTTCACTGCAGTTTGCGCATATTCCCCTGCTTGCCGTTTATGAAAGGAGTATTTCCCGGGAAATTGTAGGGCAAAACGGGAAACCGGCGTTACGGAAAGAGGCTTTTTTCATGGTTCCTTACGGAAAAGATTTTACGGAAAAGTTTTATTTGGAAACCGTAAAGACCCTTGCCGCAAGGTATAAACAAAGCCGTTTTTTTGCCAGGCCGGCTTCTGAAAGAAGCATTAAAAAGTTTCAGAGGGAAAACGCGCCCGGCATTCAGTTTGCGGAATGTGAATCAGGCTTAGGCAGCGTAGAGGAAGTTCTTGAAAAAGGCCTGCCGTGTGAAGAGTATCACTGCGTTTTTAAAGGGTATCGTACTCCATCATCGTGGATTGATGCAGTGGTGATGGAGCGAAGCGGAATGCTTTGGCAATAATAAGTTAATTGACAAGAAGGGGGAAAAAAGATGATGACTAATTACGAAACCTATGTACGCGAGTATTTGTTTTCAGACAATCCTGAAACCGGAAGTTTGCTGGAACGGGCCTGTGCTTCGCTGGAAACAAGCGAAGCCTGCTCGGGATTGCTTGACGTATTTAATTCGGAGCTGGACGGCAATTATACAGAACGCCTGGACGGGTTGGGGGACTATTTAAAAACGAACGGTTCGCCCCGGGGAAACCTGAACACATTTCCCTTCGGCAGGCCTTCAAGAGAAATCTATCCGGAGTTTATGGGGGTGTGCAAAGGAACAAGAACTATCCGCAGCGTTTTGGAAAAAGCGGAGGAACAGTGTGAATTAATGATTCAGAAATTTCCGTATCATGTACATAAAACGATTCTGATACTGACAGATAAATGGGATGACCCGCTGTTCCGGAAGAATTACGCCGGAACGTTTATCAACTATGCGTACAAATATAATATTCTGTTTATGTTTCTGCTGGTAACGGATTTTGGCGTTTCCCGGATTCCGTTCCTTTCCTGGGACCGCAGAAAAATGTACAACCGCGGGTTTGGGGATGTTGAATGGGGCGCACGGCATACAGAAAAGGAAATGTATGAAAATCTGATGGAGAAGCTTGGCAGCGGATATCTTTCTTATATAGAAGAATACCGGAACGGTGACAATAACGGTCGTAGCATTGGAAGATTTACGTTTGACTTTAGGAACCAGAGGTTTGATATCGTTACAATCAATTCCGGTTCAGGTACTACGGACAGAAAGAGCGGTAAAATTCCGGCGAAAGCTGTCAAACGGTTTTTGGACGCGGTTTCTGATTACTGCAACCTGCCCGAGTCCGAGTATTTTGACAAAAATAATCTGAACAAAGCTTCCGTCTGTCACACCGCAGAACTGTTCAATAAGCGTTTTTACTGGTATGCCGCGGAGGAACCGCTTTTTGAAAAGCTGGATCAGGCGTTCCGGAATCTGCTTGCTTCGTTAAAGATGAAGAAGTGATGCGCCTCGTAACGAGGCTGCAAGGCATTGTTACTGTTCCTAAAGTTTTCTGTGCAATATCTTGTGACAGTAATAAAAAGATGATAAAATAATAATTGTCAGTGGAAGAGAGACTGATAAGCCTAAAGGTCTTCTATGATAAAAATTTAATCATAGGAGGCCTTTTATTTCCATTCATGTTATAGCAGTCAGGAGGATGAAATATGTTCTGTTCACGTTGTGGTAAGGAAATAGCAGACGGATCGTTTTTCTGTAATTATTGCGGAGCCAGGCAGTCGGTGCCTGCTCCTGCTCCGGAGAATAAAAATGGCATAAGCTTTGCTTCCACTATCTGTCCCAATTGCAGCGGACATCTGAAAATTAACGTAAAAACAAATACCGCAGTTTGTCCCTACTGCGCTGCTGAAATCGAAACCCTGATGGACGACGCTAAAAAATTTGAAAAAAAGTGTGATACGGAAAGTGCGTTGCAATGTTACAAAAAGGTGTTAGAGCTGGATCCGGATCATGCAGAAGCAAAAGAAAGGCTGGCCAAAGTCAGAATTCAGAATTACGTTTATCTGAAGTCAAAAATGTTTGACGACTATACAATTATGGAACTTCGCAAAGACTCCATGACCTGCCATAAAAAAGACGGTTCGAAAGAAATCTGGCTTTTCCGCAAAATGACAGATTTGAGCTATTTCTTCGGATCTATGGATTTTACCTACAAGGGAGAAATCTCCTCCAGAACCATCGGTGTGATGGATGAAAAAGAAGTAGTAACTTTTATACGGAATGCGCAAAAGGGCATCTATCCTCCCATCGATAAAGATTTATTGGATGAGGATGAGTAAACGAAGATAAGAGTGATGGAGAAAGACATGAAGATAAGCGGCATCGTGGGTATGGATTTTGAAAATACATGGAGGTGACTTGTTAACATGGGTTTCTTTGATGATTTGTTCAGCGATGATGATGACGATAAAAAAGAAAAGAAACATAAGAAAAAAAGAAAGCATAAAGAAGATGACTCTGACGATGACAAGGGTTTCTTTTCCAGTATCTTTGATGATGACGATGATGAAAAAATAGAATTTGATACAAAGGAATCCGACCGGGAGAATCAGGAGTCGAAGTTTGACGAAGATGATTCGGAAGACGACGACGGCAAAGGATTCTTTTCCAGTCTCTTCGATGACGATGATGACGACGATAAAATAGAATTTGATACAAAGGAATCGGATCGGGAGAATCAGGAGTCGAAGTTTGACGAAGATGATTCGGAAGACGACGACGGCAAAGGTTTCTTCTCCAGTCTCTTCGATGACGACGATGATGACGACGACGATGACGACGACGATGACGATGACGACGACTAACGCTTTTTAATTGGGTAATCATGAAAAGAGGCAGTAAATGGAAAAGTCATTTAAAATGAGAAAGTTTTTTAAGTTGTTATGTGTGGTTATGATGTTCGTACTGTCCCTGTCCGTGACGGGCTGCTTTGATGATGACGATGAAAAGGAACCGGCCTCTTCGAATTCGGGCAGCTCTGCTTCTTTCAGCAATAAGGGGATGAAAGAGCTGGAAGAAGTGAAAATTAAGGTCAGGGAAGGCAAAGTCGTTACGCTGAACAATCAGAATCCGCGCAATTTCCGCGGCGCCCAGCCTGTAGCGAAAAAACCGTTTACGCTGATGGTTTATATGTGCGGTACGGATCTGGAAGAAGAAACGTCGGCCGCGTCCAACGATATTATTGAGATGGCCGCGTCCAAATTCAAAGGCGATAAGCTGAATGTTGTGATTCTGACCGGCGGAACGAAAAAATGGCACATTAAAGATATCGAGCGAAACACCACCAACATTTATACGCTGGAAGGGGAAAACCTGATACGTCAGGCGACCTTCGGGCGTCAGTTACTGAGCGATCCCCGAACCCTGACCACGTTTGTAAACTATGCAGCCACGATGTATCCGTCGGATAAATATGCGCTGGTATTTTGGGATCACGGCGGCGGCCCGGTCTGGGGCTATGGTGTGGACGGCATGGCCAAGCCGGAAAAGAACAGTCTGTTTGTTCCGGAGCTGAAAGCGGCTTTGGCGAACTCTGCCCTGGCGCAGAAAAAAGCTGAGTTTATCGGCTTTGATGCCTGCCTGATGGCAACGGTGGAGACGGCGCAGCAATTGCAGGACTTTGCTAAGTATATGGTGGCATCCGAAGAAGTGGAACCCGGATTTGGCTGGGACTGGCGCTGGCTGAGGACGTTGAGCGAAAACACGGATAAGGACGCTTTGATTTCCCTGAAGGAGACCGTGGACCGTTTTGTTGCATTCTGTGAAGAAAACAGCAGCTGGCTTTTCGGCGATTTTGACGGCACGCTTTCTGTTACCGATTTGCGTAAGATCGGTCCGGTTGCCACTGCCCTGAATGACATGGGGAAGGAAGCAAACGGTATCTTTTCCAGTCACAAGAAAGCGGTTACCTTTGAAAAAGGCCGTGCCAAAACAAAAAGTTTCGGCGATTTAGGGGATGACGGGAATTTTGACCTGGTGGACCTGGGCGATTATGCCGAGAAATTGCATAAGGCGTTTCCAAACCAGGCCGAAACATTGCGGAAAGCGGTTGCAGATGCGGTGGTTTATACAAAGAATTCCAGCAGCGTTTCCTATGCGACCGGTCTGACAACCTACTTCCCATACAATGCTTCGTTCAATGAGGCGCAGGGTACGTGGCCTGTTTACGCCAGCTTGTACAAAAACGTAAGCGCCATTGCCGGACACACTTCGTTCCTGACCCGTTTCTGCCAGTGCCTGATACCGGACAACCCTGCTGCCGGCCAGCATAAAAAACGGGCCGGCACAAAAGCAGCCAAGGGCGGCGTAGAGGTAGTTCTGCCCGCTGAAGATGAGGCGCAGGCCATTGAAGCAAAGTTTGTGCTGTGGCGTGAGCTGGAGCCCGGCAGCGATTACTTTGTGCGCTTGCTGGTGGACAAGGATGTAGAGAGCGAGGGCGGCAAATACAATGCCAAATTCGACGGGAAGCTGATGAGTTTCCAGGATGAGTTTATCTATGTCCGCGAAAAAGACAGAAATGAAAAGACCGGAGTCGTTACCTATGATTCTCCGGCTTATCTGAATGGTATTAAAGTACGGGTGCTGATCCGCAAAGATGCGAAAAATAAGGACGGCAAAATTGTCGGCGCCCTGCGGGTAAACGGTCCGCAAGGAAGCAAGGTTTCGTCCAAAGACATTATGCAAGTTAAGAAAGGCGATAAACTGCAGTTCCGTTATTGGGCGAACCTGTGGACCAAACCGGGCGATGAGGCAAAATATGCCGGGCAGCCCACACACAAATGGGTAAAAGGCAAAGAGCTTACCGTGGGCGACAGCCTGACACTGAAGAAAAAAGCGGTAGGAAAAGAATTGTATCTGGCCACATTCTGGATCAAGGAAATGAATGCGGATATGAAAATCAGCAATTACTATACGCAAAAACTGGAAATGAGAAGAAAGTAAAAGAAAGGATTAAATCCGGTTGTCTGATTATTTGTTGAAATAAGCAACGGTGGGAAAGACTGCGCAAAAACGTTCCCGTTTGCTATTTTATGGACTCATTCGCCTGCGTCTTCGAAACTCAGGGCTTCGCCCCTCAATGGCTCGTGCGCAACGCATTACGCTACGCCTGCGGCTTGCGCTCTGCGGCGCACTGCAAGTAGATAAAAGTTTCCAATCAGCTTCACCCTTCGGGTTAGCTTCTTGGACTTTTATCGTAACAGTCTCGACGCGGCCGGCTCATTTCGTCTCATAAAATTTCGCAAACGCTCACTATGTTTTGCTGCAATTCTTTCCCGCCGCTGCTTTTCATTTTTATAGAAATAATATTTCTTTCTTTATTAAAATTGACGAATACATTGTAGAGTTGTATAATTTAATAGTTACAGCAATGTTCAGGAGTATTCCTCACAACATAATGTACAAAGCAACGAGCCAAAAATTATATTATATTAGTTACTTAAACCCGGGAGGTTATAAATATGATGGAAGAAAAATATGCTCCCCATGCCATAGAAAAGAAATGGCAGCAGTACTGGGAAGAGCACGA
>ONAV01000022.1 GCA_900315925.1 uncultured Selenomonadales bacterium
TCCCGGCGGCGTGTAATCACCGTCATCGTTTCCCGGATACGCTGCAACGCCTTATATACATCAGCTTTTGCACAGGTCATGGTCGTAGGTAAAAAAGCCGTAACACCGGTCTGCACCAGAAAACGGCTCATGACTGCCAGCGTATCTTCCGTTGCATCCATCGTGTCCGCCCCGGCACAGCCATGGATATGCAGATTGATAAAGCCCGGCGAAACATAGGCGCCCCGCGCATCTGTCAGCGTCAGCGGCTTACCCTGCCAGCATTTTCCTTTTTCCCATGCAGAATCCAACGTTTCACGTGAAACAATTCCTATAATTTTCCGATCAAACAACAGGGCGCAGCCGTCTAAAATTTTGTCGTTCAACACAATACGCCCGTTACGAATTGCATGCATGCTGTTACGCTCCAACATCCCAAAAATTTGAAAATACAGATTGTATGGATTTACAATTTTTTAGCAAATCCCTGACCATAAACCATCGCGTCATTAACACGTTATTATAATGCTCTGATAATTTATTATATCATAAATACTGCAGCCTGTTAAAGCAACTCCTTTGTCAAAATGCAAGAGCGACGATCCCCGCGCAGAGGAATTCAATACGATTCACTTACTACGTTACCTGCGGCAATGTAAACTGACTGAATTTTCCATTTACAACTAAAAATTAAAGATTTATAATGTAATAGAATAAATGTGATATAAAATTGAGTAATTTCAAACGTTACCAACCTGTCAAGGGGCAAATGAAATGCATTCCATCCGTATGAAAATTACCGCAATGACCATCGCGGCAATTCTGACCAGTCTGCTAACTTTTATCGTCATCGGCTTTTTCACCCTCGGAAAAGAAAACGACCAGAACTCGGTAGAAAAAATGAATCTGCTGAGCCAGAACGCAGCGCAAACAGCCGACGCACGTCTCCACAGCCTTAAAACAGCAGTAGATATTACCGCTCATATTGCCGAACATTCGCTGGATACCGTTAATCTGAAAAACTACGGCGTATCACTGGCGTCTCTTGATATAACCTGGCGTACGCCGGAGCAGAGAAAACAGCTGGATACTTTTATGCAAAAACACTTGCGGGAAGTGCAGCAGGCTTTCGGCAATGTCGCCGATTATACCAGCGGTATCGTCAGCTATTATTACTATATCAACCCGGAGATCGGCACATCGGAACAGGGTTTTTTCTATTCAAAGATCGGCAAGCCGTCTTTTGTAAAAAACGATTCGATGATTTCCGCCCGGCCTGACCCCGCCGACAAGGAAAACAGCGCCTGGTATTTCGAACCGGTAACAAAAGGCAGAGCCTGCTGGGTCGGTCCCTATAAGGCCCATCTTTTGGGAAAACTGCCCACGGTCTCCTATGTGATGCCGATTTATAATTACGGCGTGTTGATCGGTGTACTGGGCATGGATACCCTGTTTTACAGCATAACCTCCCCGGTACAGGCCATGCGGGTCTATGACACCGGTTTTGCCTTCCTGCTGAACGACAAAGGACAGATTATTTTCCATCCCTCCATCTCGGCAGGCAAGGCGCCGGAAGAAATCAGCACCGGCCTCAGCGCCAACATGTTTCAGGAACCAACCAACGGAAATCATCTGATCCGTTATAAGATGAATGGGGAGGAGCGGCAGCTTTCTTTTTCCACCCTGTCCAACGGAATGAAACTGGTGGTGACGGCGCCGGTGGCTGAAATCTTTTCTACCTGGCGGCAGACGGCCCGCTTCATCCTGCTGGCAGCCATTGCGATTCTTGCCGTGTTTATCGTGGCCACCCTGTTCATTGCCGGCGCTTTAACCAAACCGTTGCTGCAGCTTGCCCAGGCATCCCAGAAACTGGCCTCCGGCAATTTCAACGCGAAACTGGATTATGACGGCGAAGATGAACTGGGTATCCTAACCAGATCCTTCCGGCAGATGCGGGACCATCTGCAGATGTATATCAGCGACCTGAACAGCCGGGCCTATTCTGACGCCCTGACCGGAATCAAGAACAAGGGAGCCTTTGATATTTATGCCGGTCGCCTGAACAACAGCATAAAACTGAGTGCGGAACAGGACGGCCCGGAATTTGCCGTTGTCATGTTCGACTGCAATTGGCTGAAAGAAATCAACGATGCCTACGGACACGAACGGGGCGATATCTACCTTCGGGCAGCCAGCCATGCAATCTGCGAGACTTTCACCCACAGCCCTGTGTTCCGGCTTGGCGGCGATGAATTTGCGACCCTGCTCCAGGGAAGCGATTATAAACACCGTGACGAACTGCTGCAGGCCTTTGACAAAAAGACGGAAGAAGTCGCCGCGACCGTTTCCCATCCCTGGGAAAAAGTGGATGTGGCCAGGGGGATCGCCGTGTTCCGACCGGGAGAGGATGCCGGTGTGGAACAGGTCCTGCGCCGCGCGGACGAGCAAATGTACGAAAACAAAAGGCAGCTTAAACTTGTGGAAACACCGACTCAACCTGCGTATTAGCCTTTTCCTGTTTCTCCGGTATACACAAACTGAATCAGCAAAGAGCCGAAGCATATCCAACAGGATACGCCCCGGCTCTTTTCATTTGCTATATGTGATTGTATTCATCCTTTTTATTTTGCTTTCTTCAGCATATACAGCGGATCGATATTCTCCCCGTCCACGAACACTTCGAAATGCAGATGAGGACCGGTACTGTATCCGGTGCTTCCCACAAAACCGATGATTTCACCTTTGCGTACCTGCTGGCCCGCGGAAACGGCAATGCCGCTCATATGCCCGTAAGCACTTTCATACCCGTTACCGTGACGGATCTTTACAAACTGCCCGTAACCGCCGTTCCAGCCTGCCATATCCACTGTTCCCATGGCCGCGGCATACACCGGCGTACCGATGTCCACCGCAATATCCAGACCGGGATGCCAGTCGAAGCCGCCGTTGATAGGACCCGTCCGGCCTCCGTAATAGGAACTGATGACACCGCCGTCCGTAGGCCAAAGGTCCGGTAACGTGGACAGACGGTTGTTCCGCCCTTCAATGACTGTCAGCAGTTCATGCATGTTTTTTTTCTGCTGGTCAATCTGGGCCGTCAGGTTCTTATTCTGGGCCGCCGCCACATCCAGCATGCTGATGTCCGCGCCGGGACCACCCTTGCCGCTGTAAGACGGATCTGTCGATTTAACGCCCTGCGCCGCCCCAATCGAATCAAGGCTGCTGGAAAATTCCCGGTCGCCGCTGTTCTGGATCACCGCGCGGCGCAACTTGGTTTCCAGCGTATGGATCTCGCTCATGTCCCGCAGCATTTTTTCATTATCTTCCAGCAACGACTGGAGTTTTGCTTCCTGCTCCGACTTGTGGTCAAGATATTCCCGGTACGCCGTCTTATCAATTTGGGTGTGATGATACTGCCAGCCGTAAAACCCGGCCGCCCCTGCCAGACATACAAACACAACAGCCAAAACCCCTGCCAGCGTCATCACTTTTTTCCGGGTTACGGAAAAAATTTTATCCTGCCCGTTGTCCCGGGGAATGATCAGTTGAACCACTGGTTCCGTATTCATTTCTTCTAATTTGTTATTCTCTTCCATGCTCTCACCAGTATGATTAAAGTTATGCAGCGTTTCCATCCACTTTCAGCAAAACCAGTATACGCGAAACCTTTGACGATTTTATGTCAGACATTCACTCTTTAAATGCGCCCAGCCGCTGCCCGATACGCAGGATACGGCTGCCAAGATATGGCAGGCTCTCCAGGTCTTCTTTCGTGAGGCCGCCGATGAACGTTAAGACTACGCCGTAAACAATGGCCGCAACCGGGATGCACAGCAGAAGAACCCAGCCTCCCAGTCCGGACGCCGCGCACAGGACGCCCAGTATGGCAGCGCCCATGACGCCGGCCGCGACCAGCGGTTTCAGGAAAACAGGCAACGACATTTTATAGCCTGTCAGCTTATAAATAAAGTACATATTAATCAGCGCCGCCACGCCGAAATCCGCCACGGTAGCCATAGCGGAACCGCGAATACCCAGCCAGGGAATAGCGGTCAGCGTCCAGTTCAGCAGGACCTTTACCACGCAGGCAGCGACCATATTGAGAACCGGAATACTGGTACGCCCCATGCCCTGCAGCACCGCCGTGCTGACCTGATGCATACCCAGCAGCACGATGCCGATGCTCATGGCCTGGATGGCCGATGCGGCGCCGGGCGCATTGTAAATCAGCCCCGCCACCTTTTCCGCCAGGAAGAACAGCCCCATAAAACAGGGAAAGGTCACGATCATGGCAACCCGGAACGCCACGCCGGTCTTGTGGCGGATGCTTTCCTGCAGGCCCAGGGCGCGTGCTTCCGAAATGGCAGGCACCAGACTGATGGCCAACGCCGCCGTAAAAATCGTAGACAAGTTCACCAACGGTACAGCCATGCCGGTCAGGTAACCGAACAATTCTGTGGCGTGGCGCACATCAAAGCCGGCCACTTCCAGCCGCTGGGGCACAATAAGCAGATCCAGGTTGGCCACGATGGGCAGCATCAGGCTGGTAAGGGAAACCGGCAGCGCCAGCTTCAGGAGACGTGAAATAATGGACGAAGACGTTTCCGGAACCGCATCCATATTTTGCAGGCTCTGCTTTGCTTTCAGGTCTTTTTTCAGCCGCTGGTAGAAAAACATCAGCACCAGCAACGCGCAGAACGCGCCGGCGCCCGCCCCCATACTGGCCCCGCCTGCCGCTGCAGCCAACCCCTTGGGCAGGAAATAGGAAGCAAAAAACAGCATGGTGACAACCCGTACCAGCTGTTCCGTAATTTCGGAACAGGCGGTAGGCGTCATAATCTGCCAGCCCTGCAGATACCCGCGGAAGCTGGCCAAAAATGTTACGAAAAATACCGCCGGCGCCAGGGCAATGATCGAGTAATAGGCCCGGGCGTCCCGTATAAACTGCCAGTCGATCAGTTTCTGCGCGCCGAAGAACAGCGCCAGCGAAAAGACCAGTCCGGTTACAAACAGCAGACGCAGGGTAACGTGGAAAACCCGTTCCGCGCCTTTGAAATCATTTTTGGCTACCTTTTCCGCCGTCACGATGGAAATCGCCACCGGTATGCCCGCCGAGGAAACCGTAATCGCCATCAGGTAAATAGGAAAGCCCATCTGGTACAGACCGATGCCTTCCCCGCCCAGCACACGGCTCAACAATATCCAGTTCAGCGCGCCGATGACCTTCACCACGATACTGGATACGGTGAGGATCAGCGTGCCTTTCAGAAAACTGTTATCGCTTTTCATCAGCTTCTCCTTAAAAATGCAAGATACATGATAATATTATCCTTTTTATCCGCATTTGACAAGCATTTCATGGGGTTTTTTATAATTCGTTACCAAATTTGCCTGCGATACCGATGAAAAAACCGTGTCCTTCTTTCGATGTACCGGGAACGATCCCCCTCTTTCTTTGGCGTAATCCATCTGTAAAATACTATTTTGGTACAGATTAATTCACAAATTGTTTCGTTGACAGGGGTTCCCCGCAATGCTATACTTTTTTTACGAGGAACGGTAGTATCCGTACCATAGAGATATTTAATGTATTAAAAAGATACGGAGGTAATCATCATGAAAAAATTCGTTTGTTCTGTTTGCGGCTATGTGTATGAAGGAGCCGAACCCCCGGCAAAATGCCCCCAGTGCGGCGCTCCTGCTTCCAAATTTGTAGAGCAGGCCGGCGATATGACCTGGGCTGCCGAACATGTTGTAGGCGTAGCCGCTGATGTTCCCGAAGATATTAAAGCCGACCTGCGCGCCAACTTCAACGGCGAATGCACCGAAGTAGGCATGTACCTGGCCATGGCCCGCGTCGCATTCCGGGAAGGCTATCCGGAAATCGGCCTGTACTGGGAAAAAGCTGCGTACGAAGAAGCAGAACATGCCGCTAAGTTTGCGGAACTGCTGGGCGAAGTTATTACTGACAGCACCAAAAAGAATCTGGAAATGCGCGTAGAAGCTGAAAACGGCGCAACCGCCGGCAAGACCGACCTGGCAAAACGCGCCAAAGCGCTGAACCTGGACGCAATTCATGACACCGTTCATGAAATGGCGCGGGACGAAGCCCGTCACGGCAAAGCATTCAAAGGCCTGCTGGAAAGATATTTTAAATAATCCGTAAGAGAATTCAATTACATTAGAGCACAAAACCGGCTTTCTTTTTATAGGAAGCCGGTTTCTTCCGCTTGACAACAGTGTTGCAACTCATATATAATAGCAGTGCTGTAAAGCTATACGGAACGCTTCAGCAATGTTGGAAACAGTTCCGGATCACGTCGGGGCATAGCGCAGGTTGGTAGCGCACCTGCCTTGGGAGCAGGGGGTCGCAGGTTCAAATCCTGCTGCTCCGACCATAAAAAATAAGCCCGGAGGCCAGTAGAATCAAGGCTTCCGGGCTTTCTTATTGGCAGCGAATAACTTTATCTTGTGAAAGTGAAAGAGCCGGAAACGTACCCAAAATCACCCCAAACATACCCAAAAATGTACCCAAAAAATCATGCGCTTTTAGCAAGATTTTTAAAACCATTGTTACCCTGCCAAACTTCCACAGAAGCCCCGGAAGGCCCGATTCTATTTCGGCGCGATAGTTTGTATGCGTCGCCCGTCAAAAACGCGCCTACGGGCATTCTGTGCGGTCGGCATTTTTAGACCGGCAATAAAAAAAGACTGCCAGCCGAAGCCAGCAGTCCATTTCTTTTACCGCTTCATCATCCGCCGTGCAGTTTCTCTTATCTCCTTTGCTCGGTATATTCGTTCTTTATATAACGCTGGATAGCGTTTCGCTCTTTCTGCCGCTTCGCCTGAATTCTTGAATATGTCCTTCATATCCTCCGCCTTTTCCAGCATGTAACCAATTACGTAATCAACATTGCTATAGTCTATGCTGTGCGTGAGCATTTCAGTTATTGTCCCTCCCAAGGCAACAAAAATACAAACCATTTCATCCCGGCGCGCTTCGTCCCGCATCTTCTTATATTGCTCTATCGATAATACCTTGCAGTCTACTAAAGTTTCCATAGCTCAAGCGTCCTTCACTTTCAACACTTGCCGGAAGGCGTGGGCTTCAGCAGGGAATTTTTCCTGTATAAACTTTAAGGTTTCCTGCTTCCCTTCATCAGACAGAGATTCAAAGGCTTCTAATAATCGTTTGAACCGTTTAAATGATGCCAACAGTTCCGGATCAGCTTCAAGCATTGATTTAATTGCCCTGAGCTCGTACACGTCGGCTTCCTCTTCGGTAATTACTGCGCGGTTTACCAGTTCTTTCAGCCCATCGGATAGACCAGTAAAGCCGGTAAAGATAACCTGAATTTCCTTAATGCTACGGCCTTGTCCTTTTGCAAACAGGAAACGGATTTCGTTGTCTTCCATGCTCTGCAAAAAGTTAATCTTTCTTCCGTTGCTTTCCACAGACGACACATACATTATTTTCCCTCCTCTGCCGTATTATCGCATTGATTCAACAAGTCCTCCAAGTCTGATATACCGCACCGAAAACCTAAATTAAAAGCGTCCTCGTACATGCCGCAAAGCAAAGCATAGAAATCTTCATCTCCCGCAAACTTTTCGAATTCATCCGGGAAGTGAAACCAGTACAGCTTATCATTCGCCGCATGGTGGCGCGCCTCATTTCTTGCTTTAAAAAATCCTTCAATAGCTTCAACGCACTTCGCCTGATCATAGTCAGGGTGTTTGGCCATTAAGGAATCCGTTACCGCTTTTACAGTTCTGAAAGAAACAATATCTGTAATCATTTTCTTCTACTCCTATCTTGATAATTGGCACGCATTCGGTTAAAATAGAAATGTGCCATCAAAGTGATTGACCGTCCTATGGTAGCACATCCGGGCCGCTTGTTATTGCCAGTAACAGGCGGCTTTTTTGGTTCATTTGCGTAAAGCTTGCATCTTGCGGAATGCTTCGAGCAAGTCTTTCCGGCGCTCCATATCCTCTTTTACCAGCGTGACGAGCAGGGTTGTTTTGTCCAGCCCTCTTGCGTCTGCCAGCGTATCGATCATTTCCTTTTCTTCTTCAGAAATTCTGATATTTACGGAAACATTACGAGCTTTGCCGGATTCCTTTAATGGACGTATCAAAAAAACACCTCCTTTCATTCTATTTTTTTGCGGAATAAAAACGCATGAATACTGACTTCCAACACTATAATAATTTACGTCCGATAATACACATTATGTAAAGCCTTTCATTTTTCTCTTTAATATCTTTACATAACAATATCACAATACCATAATAAAGTCAAGCTAAAAAGTGACCGGCCCCCTTTTGAGGGCCGGCCTTTTTTTAGTCTTTTACCGGGATTTCGGTTCGGTACAGCTTGCCGTCTTGTACGGTAATGCCGGGCACGGTCTTTGCGCTATCCTTGCCGCCCTGTTCGGGCTTTGAGTCCGGCTTCCACGTGATCGTTTCGGTAATCCTATCAGGCGTTCCTTTGTTCATGGCTTTTTCACCCCCTTTCTTGCCCACTCTTCTTTTGGAGTGCTTCAATAGCCTGGCGCAGTTCGTCATCAGAGAAACTTGCAAACCGTTCCGACGGATTACTTACGCTGCCGGACAGTTCAATCTTTAGTGCCGAATCTTCGCCAAACATTTTAAGCAACCGGTCTATGGCTCCCAGATTGCCGTGCTTTGCCATGCGCACAAGCACCTTTGCAATCTCCTGCCGGTCTTCGTTCGTGCATTGCTCTTTCACAGTGTCACATAACGACTTGAAAGCGGCCTTTACTTCATTGCCTTTTTTCCCGGCTTTCACCGCGTTTTCACCGCGAAACTGTGTCTTATTTCTGTTTTCTGCCAGTGCTTTCCTACTATTCGGATTCATCCCCCGCGGCATTTCTATAATTCTCTCCTTTCTCTCCAGTTCCTTTCTTTCTTCCAGTAAGTCCGACAATCTGCATCAGTTCCTCTTTCGTAAAATCCTTTAAAGGCGATTCGCACGAATTGTTGTTTACTATCACGCTGGTCTGTTCCGGTTCCGTGATTCCCATGGCCTTGCAGAACGATTCAAACATCCCTGCGCTGGTTCCAGCCCGCTGTCTGGTATCAAAAATCAGCTGACCTAAATAGGTAGGTGGCAAGCCGGCCTTTTTCAGCAGCGTCCTTTTGCGCGGTTCCGGCACCTTCGCCATAAGATGGTCATAACCTGCAGCGCGGAACGCGGCCTTGATATTGCGCGAGACGCCGCTTTGTGTTCCGCCGGCTCTGCCATTTTTCGCCGCTTCCTCACCGCTTCGGAATTGCGTCGCTTTTCCTTTTTTAAGATTTTCCAGCTGCTTTTCCGTTACCATTTACCCCTCCTGACTATCATCAGCCATTGCCGCAATCCTCTCCAGTTCTTCATCCGTAAACTTCTGGTACGGATTGTTAGTGATCGTCACGTTGGTCTGCTGCGGTTTCAGTACGCCGAGCGCCTTACCCATGAGATCCATCGCCTTGATGCGGTCAGCTAATGACGGTTCAAGACCAAACTGGTCTTTGACCTCACCTCTGCAAATAGCAGTGCAAAGCGTCATCCATTCGATAGCATCCATGATACGCTGGCCGGTTTCGTCATCCTCCAGCCCAGCAAAATGCTCCTGCAACGCTTTATAATATTGTTGCATGTGGTGTTTTGTAGTGCCTCGCTTTGCTTCATCGTTTATCAGGTGATATGCCTGATGCCTCGCATACTTCCTGTTTTTGGTTCCGTATGCCTGACAGTATGCCTCGGTAACGTTACGATTTGGCAGCGAAAAGCACAGTTCAATAAAGGCTCGCTGATGCTCTTTCAGTTTCAGTTCATCGGCCAGCTTTTTTAAATCATCAGGAACGTTCATTTGATCACCTCGCTTTCTATTCCTTAACGCAACATACTTTCCACTGTAGCCGCACCATAAGCCGCGGCATATAGCTCCCCGGCACGAATCACTTCCGCTTTCATGATGAAATACTTGCCCCGACCAATCGCCAGCTCCTTACATGTCGTCGCCCATGGCTCGTTATCTACATACCGCCGGATAAAGAAATCGCGTATGGCATTTCCTTCAGAAAGATAGTATTTCTTTAACGCTACCGTTATCCGCAACCATTTTCCCGGATAGCGTAAGCGGAATGTTTCCTGCCAGCGATGATCTGCCGCATACAATTTTGTTTTTTCATTGTATTTTGGCGCCGGCCCGTATAACTGTCCGTACGGCACATCTAAATAGTTAAGGGCGTCAATACGCCGTAATGCCTGCAAGGACGTCGGATCAGATACTTTCGTCCGGCTGCCGCCGCTCCCCGCAAGTGTACTGCCGAATGATATGCCATGAAGAGGATTTGCCGTCTGCGCTTCCAGTGCCAGCTTTATATCCTGTTCATGCCACAGGCAAAATTCAATCGTTTCGGGTACCATACATATCATCTTCCTGTAAAAACATATAACTTTTCGGCCGCGTTATCAGCCGTGAACCGGGTTTCTATATCTCTTTTTGAAATAAGGCCGTCCTTGCCGCCCGGTTTTGCCCATGGCGCATTTTCTTATGCAAGGGCATGTACTCATACAGGCCTCAGGTTTAAACGCGCCCACCGGTTAAAATAGCGCCTTGAAATTCAATAGCGAGCTTACATCCTGAACGCTGCGCGCCAAAATGTACTTTACCCCATGGCTTTCACAATCTCTTTGGAATTGTATCTGTTCCGGAGACTGTCTTCCGGTTGCCGTTTTGATTTCGATATAAACCACTCGCCCGTCTTTCATGGCCGTCAGGTCCGCCAGTCCACGGTGCTGCCCAAAGCCCATTTGCATGTTGTAATACACGAACCACCCTGCCAAACGCAGGGCGTCCACTACTGCTTTTCTGATAAAGGTTTCCGGTTGTGTTTTTGCCATTTACCCCACCCCCATAATAGTTAACAATGTTCCGCCGCCAATGCCCCCCACGGCAGGTTGTCGGCCCGTTCTTTGTCTTCCGTATCCATTTCATTATAGGCAGCTTTCTTTCCTGCGTACCATGCCGCAAAAGCCCATTGCCTGGCAGTGTCCGTGTCCATAGTTTGGGTAGCATCTGCAACCTTTCGATATTTCAGGAAAAAGTTCAGCGCCTCTATCTTCTTCCAGTCATCTTCAGTTAGGAGTGCTGTTTCCTCTGCCGCATGGCGGATCCAATCGTGACCAAACACAAATAACTTCTGCATAAAATCCGGATTCATTCCGGACTGTTCAATAATCCGCTGTGGGATATACCTTTCCATAGCATCACCCAGGCTTTCCATTAGCTAAAATCCTCTTTTAAAAAATCGTTTTCCGGCATGAGCGGGATCTGTTGTTTGAACATGGTTTCCCATCCAAAGTGCAGGTTCTGTTCCGTGGACGGCAGTAGGCGTTTAGTTTCCGGTTCATACCATAACGGAATGAAAAAATCCTGCGTCCCGTTTTCTCTGTCCTTACAAATTTCCAATACGTTTGTGCAATCTTCCGGGATATAGTGCGACTTCTTCTTACCAAAGAATTCAGCAGTCGCCTTGCTAAAATCTTCGTTGTTCCGGTGGATGATAAAGGCCGCGTCTACAATGTTGCCAATGTTCCCGCTGCCGCTGATATCATTCAGCCGTAAGAATCCGGTAGTTTTTCGCGGATGGGCTACAAATATAACGTGCGTGTTTGTCATTTTGGCAATGTTTTTCAATGCCCATACAAAATTAGTCTGCGCGTCGTACTTGTCCACGTTGTTGCCTAAATCAACGGCCATCAGGTTATCCAATACAATGCAGTCTGCATGTACTGTTTCGGCCTGATCTTTTAACATGTTGGCCAGTTTCGCAAACTTATTGCCGTAGGCGTTATTGAAAAGGTAGAAATGCCCCATCATCCATTGGGCAATCTCTTTTTCCGTTTCGTCAGAATCCAGCGTGTAAAAGTTCCGGTAACGCTGTGAAGGTACGGTGTGCCTTTTCCCTGCCGCCTGCAGGAACATCCATTTCATGAAATTCTTTGCTGACAGTTCCCCGCTGTATGCTACGACGGTCTGATTATTATTGATCATCATCAACATCAGCTGACTTAACAGGGTACTTTTGGCAGATGCCCGCAGCCCGGAAAGGCAGCTTACGGATCCTTTGGCCAGCCCTTTCATGTTAAAATCAATCCCAGGTATCCCGGTCTGCAGATACTCTGCTTCCGGTTCATGCCTGCTGATAATATCCTGTGCCGTCAGGAACACTGGTTCATCCGCTTTAGGTTTGGCTATGTTCAGCTTCACCGGTTCCCGGTTTGCGTTCGTGCAACGCGTCCAGCCCGTTTCTATCTGCCAGTCTGCCCGCTCTGTTTTCGTGTATGCGTCGGGTTCATACAGCAGCCGAACGTCCCGCCACGTTTTATCTGCACAGCTATTATGGAAGCACTTGAAACCGATTGCGCCGTTACCCTGTTTGAAAATACTTGCGTCCGGCGCTTTGTGTTCGCTATTAAAGGGGCAAACATCCAGCACATATTTAGTGCCGTCGCGCCAAGGTACTTGCTTATAGCCTATGCCGTGCGCCCTCATCCAGTTTTCAAGGTCAAACTGGCCTGGACCTTGTGCATACGTTTTGGGCTGCCTGGGTTCTTCGGCTTTTGGCAGCTGCGCTGCCAGCCATTCCAGTTTTGCCCTATCCACCACCTGCAGATTATCAGGCAAATACACAATCCGGCTCATGCGGTGTGGCCTGTCCTGTGTGTTTGCGCCCTTCTGCGCCAGTGTTCCGTATAGCTTGATGGTATGGGAAGGCGTTGCCATAGTAACATCAACTTCCACGTCCTCATTTGAAAACATCAGGTCAAGGGCTTTCAAGCAGTTTTGAAGCAGCTGTTTATTTTCGTCATTATTGGCCAGTGCTATCTTATATAGCAGGTGCACACCGTTGCCACTGATTGCTATTACCGGTTCTGGATAATTGTGTTCACGAAAGAAGATATAAATCTTCTCTTTTGCCATCTGAATCGCCTTTTCCAGTTCTTCCTTACTGCTGGATATGCCTGATTTCCGTTTTGGATCCAAATCAATAGGCATCCATGAATAATAGTCAATATCATCATCCTTTGTCGCGGATGCACCTTTCAGGAATTTTCCGGCCTGTTCCATTGCCGCGCATGATTCATTGACCGTGTTCAAGGTTACGTAAACATTGGCATTATTAAGGTCCTGCCTTGCTAACTCTTTCAGTAAATCGTCAGCGTTTTTGAAATACCCACTAAATGCAGTTGGCGGTCTTTTCCGTATTATCCTTACTTCAAATACGCTGCCGGGAATAACCAACACTGAAATAGCTTGCCTGACTTTAGCTTCATCAAAATATTTCATTCGATTTGTACTCCTTCTGCTGTGACTTTTGGGCGGGCTTCCCTTTTTTCATTCTTTACCATTATTGTTTGTGGTCCATCTGCTGGTCCGTCCGCTGGTTCGTCAGTTGGTTCGTCTGCGAATTGGATATCGTTGTAAATGCCGTAATTTACTATGTTTATGATAGTTCCAGCGTTGGTTCGCTTGGTGGTACACATTGAGTTCGCTTCGAGGGTCGCTAAAAAACGCTTCACCCTGTTCCTGCTCCAATGCCATTTTTCGGCAAGGTGTAAGATGGATGTGCACTTCTCTCCCCGGCGGACCGTAACAGGCCGGCCATCAGCACTAAAAGTTTTATCGCGGTGATTGGCTTCCAGTAACAGATCAACCCAGGCATGAAACCTGTCAAACGGCTTACCATCATTCAATATCGGATTTTGGTCTATACATCGCCATAATGGAATATAGCCTCTCTTTTTGTTTGCCATTTCCTCTGCTCCGTGGTAAAATCGTGGCAGGAATATGAAGATGCCATCTTTCTGTTCCTGCCTTTGCGCCCTGCCAGTGCCCGCTGGTTGGGCGTTTTTGTTTTTTTAGTCATCATTGCCCGCCCTTTCTCCTGCTCTGCTTCTTCTTTTCGCAATCAGAGCCTTGAGCCTTGCCGTCCGGCTGGTGTATTGCTGCGGCAGCTTATTCACGTTCCGGCAGCTTGTCCGTTGCTGCGGTTGCGGTTCATAGATAGGTTGTGCCTTGAGCATCTGCATTTTCGCCAGTGCTTTATCCCTGTCCAGCAGATACACTTTGCCAGATAGCCAATGCTCCAATATACCAGTCCTGCATAAACGCCGGATAAGTTTGACTGGGAACCCTGTCTCGTGTGCGAATTCCTTTGCAGAAACAACCATGTATCACACCTCCTTCAATAATTCTTTTGGCGAAATGTTCAGAGCCGCCGCCAACTTTCCGATAGTAACCAACGTTGGCGTGCGTTTTGCGTGCAGAATCTTTACAAGCGTGTTATAATCTACCTCTGCCCTGGCCGCTAACGTCTTAATGGCAATCTTTTGTTCTGCCATTATGCTTTTTAACGCAATCAGATTAAACATCATTTTACCTCCCGTCTATGCTTTAATGTGCCAAAATCTCTTGACAAGACTATTTTAACACGTTACTATATTGTTGCAAGCCCATGAGAAAATAGCCCATTAAAAAATACAAGGGAGGCGCAAAATGAAGTTACGGAAATCAAAATTATATGCCGAATATGCTGTTACTATTGCAGCAAGATTAAAGGAAATCAGAAATCGTCATCATTATTCACAGGCACAAGTCGCAAAAATGCTAAATATGGGAGGCTTTGAGCCCGATTCTGGCAAAAAGGCTTACGCTGCTTATGAGCAAGGCAGAAATATTCCACCATTGGATAAACTTTTGAGATTGTGCGAGATATATAATATGTCACCAAATACCATTTTAGGTTATGAGGACACAGCAAGATTAAATGTTCTTTGTGATAGATACAATATTACATATGAAACTATTGACAATTATAATGTAAAATTGGCCATTTCCGACAACGAACATACTATTCCAAAGCATATTTTCTTTGAAATAATGTTTAAGGCTGAAAGAATGGTTAACTCTGTTGATACAGACTATTTACAAAAGTTAAGAGAATCCGAAAAAGTATTATTTAACACCTTTTTTAATAGTGAAATTACAAATTTTAATGCTCCAAAATACACTTTGGAAATGGCTTTACATGATTTAGAAAATATTGAAACAGAAGAAAATGACGCCATCATAGAAATTGACGGTAAAAAGATATCGATTGATGCAGATGTGACAGCTAAAAGATACAGAGAGGAAATAACAAAAGTTATTGAAAGAAAAAAACTTTTTTTAAACGATCCAAACTGCGAAGTTGAAGATAAAGAAAAAATCAAGGAGCAAATTGCAGATTTAATCAACCAAACTAACTTAACCGATGAAGACACATATAAGGAAATTTTTAAAAATTTAAACCTAACAGAAGAGCAGATAGATCAGCTCATAAAAGTGTACATGGAAAAGCTGGAATCAAAGAAGGGAGGCAAGAATCAATGAAAAAGACGGTAAAAAATTCTACGTATGGACAAGGTGCAATCGGTTATGAAAAAGTCGGTAAATATGAGTATTGGACATTGCAGTATTATGATAATTCCGGGAAGAAATTAAAAAAGCGTTTTCCATACACCAAACAAGGTGAGGAAAACGCTAAAAAGTTTCAGAAGGAAGTCAGCCGGAAGAAATCAGACGGCGTGCTGGTTTCTTGCAAGCACACAGTAGCATCATGGTGTGAAGAATACATACAGACCTATAAAATCAATTCGCTGCGTGACAGCTCCCTGGCCATCCTGCTATCCACCTTCAACAAAATTGAAGTAAGCCCTATCGCAGATATACCGCTGGACAAGGTGAACGGAGCCATGGTGCAGAATTTTTATAACATGCTCTCCGAAACCTGGACTGACAAAAACGGCAAGGCCCATGAGCCGATTGCATCCAGCAGCATCGGCAAAGTGCATAAGCTGCTGGCGGCAGCGTTCAAAAAAGCACTGCAACTGCGAATGATAGCCTTTAATCCCATGGACGTGGTGGAGCCTCCGAAAGTGAAGTATGCAGAAAAAGGAATATTCACAGAAGAGGAAATTCAGAAGATTTTTGAGGCTGTAGACATGATTGCAGCCAAAAAATGCAACACCCGGCAGACGCATGATTACAGTCTGTTGTTCACCATGCTGCTGCAGTGCGGAATGCGTGTAGGTGAATTGCTGGCCCTCCAATGGCAGGATATTGATTTTGGTAAGCGTGAGATCCATATCCACAGTACGAAGGTACGCTGCAGGCAGGAGTTCAACGATACCAAGACCAAAGCCGGCAACCGGTACATCCCTATTATCAGTGACAATCTGCTGGCCAGCCTGAAAGAATACCGGATCAGGAAGAACATCATCCGGACGACCGGATACATCTTTGAGGACTCCCACGGCGGCGCCATGGAATACCGTAACATAACCAGGTATTGGACCAACATCCGCAAACTGACAGGCATTGAAAAGAACGTTCACTGCTTCCGGCACACCTGCGCCACACTTTGGCTTGAAAAAGGAATACCGGTTGCGGAAGTTTCCCGGATCTTGGGACACAGCGATCCGACCATCACGTATTCCATGTATACCCACAGCATCCCGGGTTATAACCAGCGAATTATTGAAATGTTCCGGCGGACAAAACAGGCCTAATCCGCTGCCAAAAACCGGCCCAAAAAAGCAAGATATACCCAAAAATGTACCCAAATAAATACAGAAATGTGTCAACCGTGCGGTTTATAAACACTTTTATCAATGCCTTGGGAGCAGGGGGTCGCAGGTTCAAATCCTGCTGCTCCGACCATTTTATTTGTAAGAAAAATCTGATTGCAGAAAAATTGGTTCTGCACAACCGCACAATGAAACAGCAACAGCCGGATACGTTTTTGTACCCGGCTGCTTTGTTTTATAGCACAGCTATTCTTTTCCGACATCCTCTCCGCACAGCGGCATGACAATCAACTTACGCTTTCAGGTCCAGCACTTCTTCCGCAATGCGGGCCGCATTCATGATGCAGTCCGGACAGGGCGTTAATACCTTCCCTGTATCCAGGCCTTTCAGTTCTTTGCAAACCAGGGAATGGCACTGCTCCTGGAATTTATTCACGATTTCTTCCGCCAGCTTGTAGGTTTCCAGCTTGCTGTCCGGTGCTTCCAAATTACCCGTGCTGCGTTTCATGCCAGCCAGTACGCAGGCCCCGCTTAATGCGCCGCAGGTCGCCAGCGTGCCGCCCATGCCTTTCCCCAGGCCTTCCGTCACTTTAAACATGGTAGCTTCATCCAGACCTACCAGGTCGGCATAGGTGCAGGCCACAGACTGGGCGCAGTTGTACCCTTTGTCGTGGCGTGCGATGGTCTCTTTTACTCTTGTCATGATACCCCTCCTCAAATACTTTAATACTATAATTTTGTCCCCTTTTTTGTCCCATAATCAGATTTAGCGCAAAAAATTTGACAAATCATCATATATCAATTATAATGTTTTTGTCGCAAAAAAGGACTATTTACAGTCCTGAAGCACTGCGACCGCAAGGTTATGCGATAACTGAACACAGGTCAAACGTTAAAACGCGGGTGTAGTTTAGTGGTAAAACTCCAGCCTTCCAAGCTGATGTTGTGGGTTCGATTCCCATCGCCCGCTCCATTTTTTTGTCTAAAAAGACTTTCTGTAACGCAGGATGTAAATCTGGCGATTCCGACGCAGAAGGTCTTTTTTATTTTGCATACAGGCGTTTTCCTTTTAAAAATGGGACGGTCCTCTGCCTTCCTTCTTATTGTTTCAGAACGCCGCTGTTCTTCTGATTTGCGTCTATAAACTCCTGCACCAAATACCGGGGGCGGCGCTTCACTTCCAGATAAATCTTCCCCACATATTCGCCGATGATGCCGATAGCCAGCAGGATCAGTCCGCCCAGCAGCCACAGGGAAATAATCAGACTGGTCCAGCCCGCGATGGTCTGGCCGGTAAAATGCCGGAACAGCGACCAGAGCAATACCAGCCCGCTGATCACCGAGATACCAAGTCCCAAATTCACAATAAATTTAATCGGCTTGGACGACAGAGAGGTAATGCCCTGCCAGGCAAAGGCAAACATTTTTTTCAGGGGATATTTGCTCTCCCCTGCCAGTCGTTCTTTACGCTTATAGTACACACAGTCATGTTTCAGCCCGATCATGGGAACGATGCCGCGGAGGAACAGGTTGACTTCCTGATATTCCCCGAAAGCCGCCAGCGCCTTTTTGTCCATGAGGCGGAAATCCGCATGGTTAAAAATCACTTCGGCCCCCATGTTCTTCATAAAACGGTAGAAACCTTCCGCCGTAAAACGCTTAAACCACGTATCCGATTCCCGGTTATCCCGGACGCCGTACACGATATTACAGCCTTCGTCATATTTGTCCACCATGGCGTCTATGGCATCAATGTCGTCCTGCAAATCCGCATCGATGCTGATGGCCGCGTCGCAGTAGGGCTGCACCGTCATAAGGCCGGCCAGCACCGCATTCTGATGCCCTTCGTTGTGAGCCAGGCAAATGCCGGAATATACCGGATCCTTTTGACAAAGCTCCTGAATCATTTCCCAGGTACGGTCCCGGCTTCCGTCATTCACAAAACAGATTTTACTGTTTTTGCCGATCTTTTTCCGCGCAATTAAATCTGAAATTTTTCTCTTTAGTTTTTCCGCCGAATCCGGCAACACTTCCTGTTCATTGTAACAGGGGATCACCATATACAGCACAGTTTCTGAAGACATACTCCGACCTGACCTCACCGTAAACTATCTGCTTCTGTAAATACAGATTCCCGACTTATTTTCCAGCAGCTCCCAGTTTTCGCCGCCCATCTTCTCTTTCATTTTCTCATACATGTGCTCGCGCATGACGATGTATTTCTGACGCGGATCCTGCTTCACCGCATCCAGGGATTTTTCACTGTTGACGTCCGCTTCAATGCCCGGGATATCTGTGTAAAGCATAAAGCCCGGGCGCAGGAATCTGTCCACATACAGCACGCGCGACGCATCTTTTTCCGCAGCCATATAGGTCGCGGCAATGGTCTTCACACTGAAGCGGTCCTGGATCTGCGGCATCAGCACGCCGAACGCCATAACCATCGTCACCAGCCCGGTTACCACATGGAGCCAGGCAGCGCTTTCCACATTGCAGTATTTTTTCAGCGCCAAAAGATTCAGCGCGCCCAGCACAAGAGTGGCAACTCCCAGAATCATGCCTCCCATGGCAAGTTCCGGCATCTGGCGTCCGCCGACGATCCAGCCCACGCCCATCAGCAAATACATGACGAAGGTGCCTATCACCCAGCCCGTCTGGCATTTCCCGTTTTCGCAGGTCATCCGCTCAATGTTCCAGCCGATGATCATGGACAGGGCCGGCAGCAGTACCAGCATGTAGGAAACCTGTTTCGTTTTGGCAATGGAAAAGAAAATGAATACAAAAATCCACCAGATCTGCAGGAACAGCAGCCGGGTACTTTCCCTGCCCACGCTTTTCGTAACAGCGTCTTTAATGGATTTCAGCAACACGCCGGTCCAAGGGAACAGGCCCAGGATAATGACAGGGAGATAAAACCACCAGTGTACCCTGTTGGGATGCAGCGGCGCGGAAAAACGGCTTATGTTATGGAAGCCAATGAACTCATAGATAAAATCCATGCCATGATTTTGGTACATAAACACATACCAGGGCATTCCCACTGCCGCCACCAGAATCAGACCGGGAATCACATGCATACGAAGCATCCGGCCCAGATCGCGGGTTACCAGCAGATACAGGAACACGATGGCGCCGGGAAAGACAACTCCGATGGGGCCTTTCGTCATCACCGCAAAGCCGCAGAACAGGTACATCAGCCAGTATTTTTCATGCATAAAGCAAAGCAGCGCGCCTGTCATAAAAAACAGCAGCGTCGTGTCCGTCACCGAAGCCTTGCCCATATACATGATCATAACCGTGGTGCCCATGACCAGACCGGACCAGAACCCTGCCCTGGCGCTAAACTGCCGGGCAGCGGAAACCGTTGTCATCAGAACCGCGCCGATAGCCATCAGGGACGCCGGCAGACGGGCGGCCAGTTCGGAAAAACCGTCGAACAGTTTCAGCGAGCCTACCAGCAGCCAGTAAAAAATCGGCGGCTTGTCATACCAGTATTCATTGTAAATACGGGGGGAAAGATATTCATTAAAACGGATCATTTCCTTGGCCGTTTCCGCGTATACCGGTTCGTCCGGATCCAACAGCGCCACCCCGTCGATACCAAACAAAATATTAAAGCCTACAATAACCAGCAACAGAACGATTGCTTTGACAGGTAATTGATTCATCATCGCATCTCCAACTATTTCCGAACATTATTATAATACGTCAGCATATTTGATTTATTATAACACATAAGGGCGTAGAAAACACAGGTTTTCCTATGTTTTCCCTCCATGCATCCGCCTTCTTATTTTTTATAGGTGTAAATCATCTTCAGCGCTTCCACTGCATCTGCGCACTTCAGGTAAGGCGGGTACGTTTTCTGCTCACCGGAAGAACTGCGCAGAGAGTTGTTATAATAATAGTAACCGGCTTTATCTTTTGCCTGCGTTTCTTCTGCAGAAAGGCTGTAATATGTTCCGTATTTAAATAGAAGGGCATGACTGACAATATGCTCCGGGTCGGAATAGACCGCCAGCCGGAACGCATTTTTCTTTGCTATATCGAATTCAATTTCAACGGTTTCTGCATTTACATCCTGCTTACCCAGCGTAATGTCCATGGTTTTGGCTATTTTATAATAGTTGATGTTGGCGGTATCGGAGTTCACTGCTTTATCTATCCGGAAAAAGTGCAATTTGTGCTTTTGCGCTAACGCTTCTACGTTTTGCGGTGTCATGTCAGGATGCAGTTCTGTAAAAAACCGATGCAAATCTGTTTTCGGTACGATGTCCCGGGATGGTTCTTTATCGAAAAAGAAAATTAAGGCCAGCCCTATAACAAGGAACAGGGCTACAATCAAAAAGTCACGGGAACCGGATTTCTTTTGTCGTTCCGAATCACCGGCGGTGCTGACTTCTTCGGATGTACGCTCCGGCAACACAGTCGGAGTTTTCTTGCCGTCCTCTTGATTATCAAGGCCGGCAGACGTTTCCGTTTCGTCGGAAATATGAAATTCGTTGCCGCAGTATTCACAACGGGCATGATGGTTTTTTACATCGGTTGTCAGCGTAGCGCCGCAGTTTGGGCATTTAAAATTATATAGTTTCAAGGGATGCTCCTTTGTCTTATGTCAATATCAGAATCGAAAAAATAACTATATCTTGTTTTCGCTTTCGATGAAAATATTATACCAAAAAAATCAGACCTGGCACAATCGCTGTCTTTTCTTTTTAGGTATTGCAAGTGATATTTTGTTGTGGTATAATACATTGTCAGTTTGAGAAGGATTGCCACTGGTTTTAATTACTGTAAGCAGTGTCCATGCAGAATAAAATGGTACAGTAACCACCCCGGTAAACGACTGTCACCCTTCGCAAACCCTATATGGTCCAGTAGCCCAGTTGGATAGAGCAACGGCCTTCTAAGCCGTGGGTCGGGGGTTCGAATCCCTCCTGGATCACCAGTATTCATGCAGGTTCCCAATTTGGGAACCTGCTTTTTTTGTTTGTCTGACACCTTACTGGCACCTTACGTGTATTTCCGATGATTGGTTTCCGCTCTTCAAGATCCACTCATATTCTTTAGTTAAACGGGAGCAGCATCTGTCCCAACTTGCTGAATCGAATGTAAGATGATGAAGGGCAGCTAACACATTTATCTTCGGGCGTGGTGTCCCAATTGGAAATTACGTTAGCCAATCACCTTCATCTAAAAGCCTCTACTCATATATTAAGAATTGGAATTTACTTCACTCAGGATCGCCATATCCACCGCTATTGAAATTTTTTGGTTAATACTGATACTTTCTACGCAGGCGAACCATGAACAGGCTCCCGGCAACTGCCGCCATCAAATCGCCAATAACAACGGAACACCATATGCCTTCCACGCCAAACAACACCGGCAGTAAAAGCACAGCCCCAAGTTCAAAGACAAAGGTCCGTAAAAAAGATATCAATGCCGATACCTTTCCGTCGTTCAGAGCTGTAAAAAAGGCTGAGCTGAAAATAGCCATTCCTGAAAAGAAGTATGAAAAAGAGATGATCCTGAATGCGTGTACGGAAATTGGCACCAGTTGCATGGCATCCTGCAGAAATAAGATGGAAAACGGATAAGCAAGCGCTTCCGAAAGACAAAACATCGCAACGGATGTAATTCCGATAACCACAAGGCTCCTTTTTCGCAGGTTCTTAAGTTCACCATGATTCTGTGCGCCGTAATGATAGCTGAACACCGGCCCGACCCCATTAGAATACCCCACAAAAATGGCTGAAAAAATCAGGCTGACATACATCAGTTGGCCATAGATTACGACTCCGTCTTCACCCGCATACTTAAGCAGCTGCATATTATAGATAAGCCCTACCATAGACGCAGCGGCTTCCGCCATGAATTCCGAGGATCCGTTCGTACAGGATTTAATGATCGACCTTGCATCCCATACGGGCTTCACCAGCTTAAGGAGGCTGGTATTCTTCCGGCTGAAATAAATAAGCGGGAACACGCCTCCCACTATCTGGGCCAACGCCGAGGCTGCCGCAGCGCCTGCGATCCCCCACTGAAAGCCGATAATAAAAAGCGCATCCAATATCATATTACACACTCCTGAGAATACCGTGACCAAAAGCCCCAACCGCGGTTTTTCAGCAGTGACAAAGAAAAGCTGGAACGCATACGACAATATCCATGCAGGCAGAGCCAGAATAAAGATCCGTCCGTACAGCACGCTGTTTTCAAGAAGACTTCCTTCTGCGCCAAGCCAGGACGTAATCTGGGGCATAAAGATAAATCCCGGCGCCATCATCAAAAAGCCCAAGCCGGAAGATACCAGTACAATCAGTGAAAACAGTCTGTTTGCCCGTTCCTGATTTTTTTCCCCCATCGTCTTTGCGATCAATGCGCTTCCGCCCACACCGAACATATAGCCGATCTCTCCCATGATATTAAGTACGGGCAGGATCAGGTTGACAGCCGCAAATTCCGTCTTTCCCACAAAATTAGCGACAAAAAATCCATCCACGACAATGTACAGGGAGAGAAATATATGCATCACAATGGATGGCAGTGTAAACCGCAGCAATTTCCCGTATGTAAAATTGTCTGAAATACGAATCTTTGATTTCATGTTTTTATTGAAATAATGGATGCCTACCGGACATAATCAAAGAATCAGTTTACTTTCTTTCCGGCAAAATACACCTCTTTCGGCATGTTTTGGCTGAATCCTTCATGCTCTGCGGTAAGCAGATCATTGTCGAATACCAGATAGTCGGCGTCCTTGCCGGCCGTAATAGAACCCTTTTTATCCTCGATGCCAAGCTGCTTTGCTCCGTTGATCGTGTATCCCAGCAGCATCTCTTCTATGTTCATCCTTTCCTCTGCAGGAGGTAATACCGCCTTGCTTTTGGCCCATTCGGGAAGCCTGGTCTTTTCGGTAGCTATGCGGGTCATCCCGATCTCCATGCCAAGGTACGGGCTCCAAGGTACGAGATCCCCGAAGACGATGTTATCACTGGACCATGTCACAAGAGCGCCGGAGTCCCAGATGGTTTTGCAGCGGAACTGTTTTGCGGCGCGTTCCGCCCCAAGCCAGGAACTCGATTCCTTCGTGTCTCCCGCATGCCACCACGGTGTAAAGTTTGCGATGACGCCAAGCTTTGCAAACCGGTCCAAATCCGCATCGTCCTGAATCTCCAGATGAGCGCAGGTGACACGCACATGGAAGCCGTCTCCCAACTCTTTTTTTGCCAGCTCCACACCGTCCAGCACAACACGGGACGCACGCTCGCCGACAGTGTGACAGTGCAGATCCAGACCCGCCTCATTGAGCTGTTTTAAAAGATCCGCAAGTTCCTCTGCAGAGAAGGCAGTAGATCCCAGTGTGTTGACATCTACATAAGGCGTAACCATAGCCGCGGTATGGATCCTCTGGGTCCCGTCCATCATAATCTTCATGGTATGAACCTTAACATGCTCTGTGTTGTACTCACTCCGGAAACGCTTCAGCTCCTTAAGGGCTTTCTCCGCATCGCGAGCCGACATGGCCACATAGCTGCCGTCAATATAAACAGGCAGTTTTCCCTGCTCATCCAGTTCGCACAGACGCTTGTATATCTTCTCATGGAACACGGGATCTCCCGGCAGCCCGGCATCAAATACGCAGCTTACGCCGGCATTTACCGAAAACTCGATCCAGCGGTTAAGAGAAGCGTCAACCTGCCCGTCGGTCAGTTTCATCATGCTGTCCAGAATGATGGGAACTTCCGTCGAGGCCTCAATCATATTTCCGGTCACATGACCATCCTTCCTGACATAATAAGTAAGTCCAGGCACAGGATCCGGCGTGTCGTCAGTAATACCGTGTTTAGCAAGGATCCTGGAGTTTACCCAGATGCTGTGTCCTTCCGCTTCCTGAATTAAAATCTCGGCATCCGGACAGATTGCATCAAGGTCCTCCTTTACGATATCGTCTCCATGGAGGAACCTTTTCTCCAAAACAAATCTGTAACGCTCCTCACCGGGATTCTTCTTAATATAGTCTGACATAATGTCCAGCGCTTCCTGTTTGCCGTTGCACTCAAGGCGCATCCCCATATCCGCGTACTCGAAACCGACCGGCATGGTGACATGGACATGGGTGTCAAGGATGCCTGGCATGATGAATTTTCCGCCCAGGTCTGTGACCTCGCCCTCATACTCCGAAAGACCGGCCTCGTCGCCCACATAAACGAATTTGCCTTCCTTCACCGCAAGAGCGGTTGCCAGCGGGTTGTCCTTGTCAGCTGTGAAGATTTTTGCATTTTTAATAATCCTGTCGACTTTCATTTTGTTCTCCTTTCGTTCGTCTTCCCGAATAATTTTTAAATCCATTTCCCATGTCACGTATCTCTACTTTTATTCTTTATTATAACGTAATTTACAGGTGCTATCACATCTATAATTCATTATAACATATTGGCCGCAGAAAATCTTCGCCTGTTGAAGTAAATTTGAATTTGTCAATCCAGAACTCCTCTTATCGAATCCTCATAGTTTTCTGTGATCAGAGTCATCTTTTCTCCATAAGATTTATAACCATCTCCTGATTAACTTTTTTCCACAAAAAACAGAGCGAAATACTGACTATCGCTATCAGCAAAGACAATGCCAGTCCTGTCACGCCAGGGAAGTTTAAAATTTTATTTTATCATACATTCCCCCGGTTGGAAAAATTTTTCTCGCTTTCCTTCATGACAAGGCGTATCTGGAAAAACGCAGCTAATGTCGGGCATTGGATAAAGAACCTCGACCATACTGCCTCGATTGATGCAGTACGGTCGGAGGGCCTTTTTGTCGTATGCTATAGGTTTTTCATACTTATCTCAGACCTAAATTTTAAATTTTTATGCAGGGAAGGAAAATCGAAGCTTTGCGGCGAATAGTATCTTGACAAAATGATTTTGAAGCAGCAGAGTAAACCGGAAATGAATCGGGAGGCGAATCCGTAAATGCGCAAAGTATTTGAATCGATGGGAAAGAGGAAAGCAAGGGCCGGCGGCAAATCCTACACCTATTATTTCACGGTTGAATCCTCCGTGCCGCTGATGAGAAGCGGACATGCGATAGAGCTTTCGACGGTATTCAATCATCCGGAGGATACCCTCGTCACGGGGAGACAATTTGACGAGACATTCTCAAAGACCATGCGAAAAATGTGGGTTCAGTTCGCCAAGACCGGCAACCCGTCACTGAGCGCGGCAGATTCCCCCGACGGCAAAGCGCACGAGTGGCCGCTTTATGACTTGGAGAACAAGGAAATAATGGTCTTTGACGAGTTCAACATTCACCCGGAGAAGGAATCCCAGAGAAAGATTCTGGATTGGGAGAGAACCTATTTCCTGACTAAGTATTTTTGCATGTGATCGTTTTCAACTTTGCAAGCACAAGAGCGAACCGAAAATTATCGCATGGGAATCTCTAAAAACTCGCATTTTGGGTTGTTTTGCCTTTGGAATCCCCGCCCCTGCAGGGCGGGGGATTCCAAAACAATAGTTTTTAGAAGTTATCGTATAGGAGGATATAGTTATCATGATGCAGCACAAATCAAACTATCCGCCCTACGTTCGCGTCTTTATGGGAGCATTGCTTTTCATCCTCATGCTTTCCGCCACGGCACAAGCGGCTCCCTTCACGGCCCCGAAAAAGCTGGCCGATTACCTGTACTACATGGAATACGCCGACTACGTGCCTGACCTCACGACGGGCGAACAGGTCAAAACGGGCTTCGCTTGCTCCTCTGTGAGGAACGGAAATTTCTACGGCCGCAATTTGGATCTCGATTATTCCGACGTCCCGGAATTCGTCATCAAGGTTGCCGCAAAAGAGGGACGTTACGCAAGCATAGGAATGGCCGCAGATCTAACGCTGAAATCCAATGGCGTTGACCGGATTTCGGAAGCAGAGCTGCTCGCATTGCCAAACATGACGTTTGACGGCATCAATGAAAACGGCGTGGCCATGAACAGCAACGTCGTTCCCGCCCCTGATCTGGACTTCGCCACCCTGCTCTCCACCAATTACGGCAAACCGCGCATTCATTCTTTGGCAGTCGTCCGCTACGTTCTTGATCACGCGAAATCCGCCGCTCATGGCGTGGAGCTGCTGAAGAACATGGACATTTACGGCGGTTATGGCACATGGGGGCTTCACTGGATGCTCGCGGACGAGAAGGAGACCTATATCATCGAGTGCATTGACGGCGAGCTTGTCGCCAGAAACGACACGGACAACATCATGACAAATTTCTATGTCAACTACGCGCCGAATACTCTTTACGCCAAGCATATAGCGAAGACAGGGCAGACAGTCGCGGGAAAAACCTATGAGGGCTTCCCGATCCTTACGCCCCATGCCTGCGGCGTTGAGCGTTACGCCGTGCTGAAGGAGCACTACGCCGAGGGCGGAAAATCCGCCGCGGGAATGGCCCGCTTGATGGAGCGCGTGAAATATACCCAGACGTATGAAGCGGCTACAGAGCCGTTTTGGTACACGGAGTATACGGAAGGAAACCTGACAATCGCAAACGCGCCTATGGATTTCAAGGCGGTTGTTCAGTCCAGCATTGACACCTACAAGTTGCACGACAGGAACATCCAGCCCGATAACTTTTGGCAGACATGGCACACGGCGGTTTACGACCTGGCGAACCGGACGCTCCGTTTGAACATCCAGGAGGATTATTCCAAGCACTACGACTTCAAGTTAGACTGATGAATGTCGTTATGTCTCCTTTGAAGACGGCATAGACGAATCGAGCAGAGAGGGAGGGGCGTGCCCCTCCCGCTCTGCACTATCGGACGTGTGGTTACCTAATACTTATCTCAGACCAAAATTTTAAATGGCGAATTGTCAAGCTTAATGGAACCATTAAAGTAGAAAGATGTTCCCTTTTGTGCGGAGGCATACAGGTTATGGAAATCAGAAAAGAAAAAAACGGAAACGCGCTCATCCTTCATTTGTCCGGAAAGCTGGCAATAAAGGAAGCCCAGGCGCTTGATCAGGTGGTACGTACAGAACTGTCCGGCATTACGGATCTGACCTTGGACATGACGGAAGTGCCCTATATTTCTTCGGCCGGACTGCGTGTGCTGATCATTGCCCAGAATATGATGGACGAAGTCGGCGGTACCCTGACGATTACCCATGTGAGCGAAATGGTGGGCAGCGTCCTGGAATTGACGGGGTTCAGCGATTTCATGAAGATTGAGTAAAATGACAGTTTCGGGTCTTAACAGAACGGCGATTCCTGTTTAGTTAGAGCTTTTGGGGAGCGTGACAGTATGAAATTCGGGAATTTTAAGATGAACCTGCAAAAGAAGATTTTTGTGCTGATGTTGTCGGTCGGCGTGGCAGCTTTCATTTTTATGGGAATCGTGGCCATAACCGGCATGTACATGGTCAACAATAAAATCAATAACGCCGGTCAGCAGATGTCTGAAAACACCTCGGGATTTACCGAGCAGTTTGCAGAAAACCAGATCAAGACGAGCCTTTCTATACAGGCAATGGAAAAGGCGGAGCTGGTACAGCAAAAACTGGAAAACGCCATGGAAGACGTGGTGTACATGGCCGACGTCATGATGCGGATCATGAAACATCCCGGGAATTACCAGCCCCGCAGCCTGCCTAATCCCCACGAAGACGTAATTAAATCGGGGCAGGCTTACCTGAATTTCAGTACGGATATGGCGCAACGTTACGGATATGGCGCATCGGCCCGGGAAAGAGGCCTGGCCTCCAATATTGCCGATACGCTGGAACCTCTGGCAAACTTATACCCTGCTTTGTTTTTCGGTTCAAAAAACGGGTATCTGATTGCGGCTGACGTAACAAAGAACGGGGAAGTCAAACAATTCAGCCAACAATTTCTGGAGCACTATGATCCCCGGGAGATGGGCTGGTACAAACTGGCCGCGGAAAAACGGGAACCGGCTTTCACCAGTTTTTATGTTGATTCCAATGGAAACGGCTGCGTGACCTGCGTGGCGCCCTGCTATGACGATGGCGAACTGGTGGGCGTAATCGGGCTGGACTGTAATCCGGAAGCCATTTTCCAGTTAGCGGACCGCCGCGGTGTCAAAACGCAGGAGCGCAGTAAACTGTACCGGCGCAGCTTTATTATGGAGCAAGCTACAGGAAAAGTGCTGTTCTCGTCGTATGACGAAAACAGTATACTGGCTGTAAAGAAAGAAGCCACCGATCTGCGCAACTGTACGGAACCAAGCATAGCCAGAGCCGCTAAGGAAATGGCGGAAGGCAAGGAAAGCGTGATGCCGGTAACGGTGGACGGGACCGACTGCTATCTGGCCTTTGCGCCCATTTCCAAAGTTGGCTGGAGTTACGGTATTTTGAGCAAAAAATCAGAAACCGTCTATCCGGCCCTTTATGCAAAAGAAAATGTTCTGAGGCAAATGAAGGATTTTTCCGAATCCATTCACGATTCCTTTTTCTCCATCCTGAAAGGGATGGTTCTGCTCCTCCTCCTGCTACTGGGCGCCCTTTTCTTAATCAGCAGCAAGGTAGCCCGGCGGTTTGTGGAACCGATCCTGGAAGTCGTGAGCGGCGTACGGGAAATTGCCCAGGGCAACCTGGATAAGAAAATCGAAATGAAGCGGGATGATGAAATTGCGATCCTGGTCGACAGTATCAACGATATGACCGCCAAGATGAAGGACTACATAAACAACCTCTCCACGGTTACGGCAGAGAAGGAACGTATTTCCACCGAGCTGGATCTGGCGAAAAACATTCAGGAAGGCATGCTTCCCTCCATCTTCCCGACCTTTTCCAGCTGGAAGGAATTTGATCTGTACGCCACGATGGATACGGCTAAGGAAGTAGGCGGCGATTACTACGACTTCTATAAGTTAGACGAGAATCACATTGCTATCACGATCGCCGATGTTTCCGGAAAAGGAATTCCGGCAGCTCTCTTCATGGTAATTGCCAAGACCGTTCTCAAAAATATTGCCATAGGCGCTGCTTCCGCTTATGCAAACGGCAGTGAACCGGATTTTGCCGCCGTAGTTGCACAGGCGAACCGGCAGCTTTGCGAAAACAACAAAGAAACCATGTTCGTCACGCAGTTCTTCGGTGTGCTGGACATTCGCACAGGGGTCTTCTGCTATGTGAACGGCGGTCATAACACGCCTCTTGTGGGGCGTAAATCTGCGGACGGGATTACCTGGGACTATATGCAGATTGCGCATCGTGGTGTTATCGTGGGCGTGCGGAAGAACGCAACGTTTGTCATGGAAAGCCTCACACTGGCGCCCGGCGACTTGCTGTATCTCTACACCGACGGTGTGACAGAAGCTATGGATGAGGAAGGAAACCTCTACGGTGAGGAACGGTTGAAGGACACGCTGAACCGGTTAGGGAACAAGGAAACGATAAAGGAAATCCTGTCCGGTGTAAAGGAAGATGTGACAACGCATGTGGGCACGGCGGAACAGTCCGACGACATTACCATGCTGGGATTGCGTTACCTGGGATGAATCACTTCCTAAACTGCCTCACAAGGCCACAAACGATATTCGTAATGATTGTGTAAAAAAACAGTCCCCATGTGGTTTTAATCGCCACATGGGGACTGCGTTTTTATTTTTGGAAATCGGTTCAGAACCGTTTCCCTTCTCTGATGTAATTGCCGTTGACCCAGCCCTGGATCCAGCCATACTGTTTATTGTAATATTTTACTTCGTACCATGAATCGCCGTCGGCCGCCGTAATTTTATTTAACAACGTTACATAATCGTCTTTGAAAAACACGCCGAGGCTTTCGTAAGTTTCGCCGGGACCGGTACGGATATTCACTTCGTTGGCCGTGATGTAGCCGGGCGCATTAGCCGGCCATTCCGGCGTCATTTTCCCGACGAATCCGCCTTTTTGTACAAAAGGCAGGACTTCCTTCACGAAAAGTGCAGCCAGATCGATGTTTTTCTGTTCCGTGATATTTCCGTGATAATGACCGGGTGCGGCGCCTTCACCACTGAAGAGCCGGTCCGCGGGAACCATGTTCCCGTTTGCGTCGTAATCCACAAGGATGTACATGGGAATCAGATGATGGCTGCCGCGCCATTCGCCAAACTGATGGTCTTTATCATAGCTGTCGTTATGGATCAGGAACTGTGTGATGAACAGCCCTTTCTTTTTACTGTTTTCCTTGTCCAGGTCTTTAAAAACCGCCTCCGGGTTCTCGATGCTGGCAATGCGGTTGTTTTTGAGGTCAAGGATATACACCTTCCCGTTTACGTTCGCCATAAATCCGTTAGGATTGTTTCCGTAGGTTGAACAGGCAACATTACCCCGGACGCCGAAACGTTGCAAGGCAGCGTCCGCGTTTTGGGCAGATGCTGCGCCGGCAGTACTGCTCAGGGCAAAAACGGCGAATACGGCAGTCATGCAAACCGTCATGGCCCATGCGGAAAGCCGGTGTAACCGGTTGGCTTTGTTTTTCTGTGTCATTGTCAGAACCTCCCCTGTTGCGTTTTTAGAAATAGTTTTACTTTTGTCAGTGTAATTATACCACAAAAGCGTACAGGTTATGCAGATTTATTATGATACAAAAACACGGCATTGTCTGCCCGAAGGTAAACAATGCCGTGTTAAATAATTCTATAAGAGTCCTCATCCCGCAGCGCACACCCAGGCACCACGCATGTTAGTCCCGCACATAGATCCGGGGAATACGGGGATGCAGCACACAGAACATTTCATAGGAAATCGTGCCGGCAGTGGCCGCCACTTCTTCGGCAGGCAGTTCCGGCCCGCCGTAAACGATTACGTCATCCCCCACAGCCACGTCCGGGATATCCGTAACATCCAGCATGATCTGGTCCATGCAGACGCGGCCCACAATGGGAGCCCGTTTGCCCCGGACCACCATGCAGCCTTTATTGGACAGATGCCGGCTGACGCCGTCCGCATACCCTATGGGAACCGTAGCGATGCGGCTTTCTCTTTCCGTGGTAAAAGTTCTGCCGTAGCCGATATCCCGCCCGGCAGGCAGTGTTTTCACAAAGGCCACCTGGGTCTTCAAGGTCATAACCGGACGGTAGTCCTTGTACGGTTCTGTAATATCTGCCGGCCGCGAACCGTACAGGGTGATGCCCAGGCGCACCATGTCCAGCTGATACTGGGGCAGTTCCGCAATGGCCGCGCTGTTGGCGATATGCTTGATAGGAATCTGCAGTCCCGCAGCTTCCAGAGCCTGCACGCCCTTCATGAATTGCCCGTACTGATAATCCGCATAGCTTTTATCTTCCACATCCGCCGCGGAAAAATGAGAGAAAGCGCCCACCACTTCAATCCCCTGCATGGCTTTCACTTTTTCCGCAAAGGCGGCCGCTTCGTCAATCTTTATGCCAATCCGGTGCATGCCTGTGTCCAGGGCGATATGGATTTTGGCTTTTTTACCGCGCCGCAGCCCGGCTTCATTCAGCAGGGTCAGGCGCTCTTCATCAAACACAGCGTGAGCGATGTTAAACCGTACGCAAAGGTCTGCCATAGACGGACGGACAGGCATAGCCCCCAGTACGAGGATTGGTTTGGTGATACCCGCTTCCCGCAGCTCCACCGCTTCCTGCACCAGCGCCACCGCAAAATAGTCCACGCCGGCTTCTATGCAGGCGATGGCCACCGGAATCGCGCCGTGTCCGTAGGCGTTGGCTTTTACCACCGCGCAGAGTTTTGTGCCCACGTTCAGATTTCTCTTGGCCACTTTAATATTATTCACGATAGCGTCCAAATTCACTACTGCCCTTGTTCCCCGGTCAGGTTGCATGAGTTTCTCCTCCTGAATTGAAAAAGTCTGTGCCGTTACGACCGCCGGTTGCGTTTTAGCAAAACCACGGACGGACAGCCATTCTTCCCTGTAATTTTTACCGATTGTTCTCCCCAAGGGGTAAAACAACAAACAACAGTAGTATTATAGCATACTTTTTACCGTTGTATGTAACATTTTTTTATAAAAACAAAATTTTTTAATTATTTTTTGCTTCTTTTCCGATAAAGAGCGGATGTGTGGTATAATGAATCGTGCCTCACGGTTACGATTGACTATGTAACATAACATTCCTATATAACGTTATTATATAACATTACCATATTAAATTACATTACTATGTAATGCAGAACCCTAAAGAAGGACAACAACATGTGCAACACCGATACCAAAGAGCAACGGCAGGAAGGCGCGGTCACGGATTCGAATTACGCAGACCGCAACCGCCTGAAACACATTGAAGCTTCCCTGCGGACAAAATACAAACATAAAATTTTTAATAAATTCGTCCAGGCGATCTGCGACTTTGATTTGGTGCGCCCCGATGACAAAATCGCCGTCTGCATTTCCGGCGGCAAAGATTCCATGCTCATGGCAAAACTGTTCCAGGAACTGAAACGAAGAAACAAAATTCCCTTTGAAGTGAAGTTCCTCAGCATGGATCCGGGCTATGCGGAACGAAACCGGCAGCAAATCGAACATAACGCCGCGCTGCTGAACATTCCCATCACGTTTTTTAACACCAAAGTGTTCGATGCGGTGTTTCACGTGGAACAAAATCCCTGCTATCTGTGCGCCAAAATGCGCCGGGGTTTTCTGTACCGGTACGCACAGGAGGCGGACTGCAATAAAATTGCGCTGGGGCATCACTTCAACGACATCATTGAAACGAATCTCATGAGCATGATCTACGGAGGCGAGATACGCACTATGATGCCCAAGGTGAAAAGCGCCAACTGGGCCGGGATGGAGCTGATCCGTCCCATGTACTACGTGCGGGAAGCCGATATCAAAAACTGGCGGGACGAAAACCGTCTGGAATTTTTGCAGTGCGCCTGCCACTTCACCGAACGGATCGCCGCCGCCAATCCGGACGATCCCACCCCATCCAAACGGCAGGAGATCAAAAACCTGATTGCCCGATTATCGGCGGAAAACCCGCAGGTGCCCGACAACATCTTTCATGCCATGGAAAATGTAAATCTTTCCGTCGTATTAAAATATAAATTAAACGGCACTCTTCATAATGTATTAGACGCATATGATAATGAAGAACAGGAAAAGCAGGAGCAAAACATCAGGAGTGTTTGCGATATTCCATGAGGTGAAATGCGTCGTAGTGGCGAGACTGTTACGATAAAAGTCCAAGAAGCAAACCCGAAGGGTGAAGCTGATTGGAAACTTTTATCTACTTGCAGTGCGCCGCAGAGCGCAAGCCGAAGGCGTAGCGTAATGCGTTGCGCACGAGCCATTGAGGGGCGAAGCCCCGAGTTTCGAAGCTACCGACGCATGAGTCCATGGAATAGCAAACAGAAGCGGTTTTGCGACGTCTTTCCTGTTGCAATAGTAACCATTCTATTCCATTTAAATTAAAGGACGTTCCCTAACATGAAAAACTCTGCGGCACTTTCCATAGCAGGCGCCGGAACCCTTTGGGGCCTGATCGGCCTCTTTGTCAACCTACTGGCGGCCAAAGGCTTTGCCCCGTTGCAGATCACCACCCTGCGCGTGACCACTGCCCTGCTGCTTACCGCCCTGATCATCTGGCGTACAGACATACGCCAGTTTTTTATCCGCCCCAAAGACTGGTGGATGTTTTTCGGCAACGGCGTAATCGGACTGGTCTTTTTCAACTGGTGTTACTTCAATGCCATCGCAGGCGGCAGCCTGGCTATCGCGGCCCTGCTGCTTTATACGGCGCCGGTGTTTGTGACGCTGATGTCCGTGATCCTGTTCCACGAAAAACTCACAAAAGAAAAAATCGTGGCCCTGATCCTCACCTTTGTCGGCTGCGGCTTCATCACCGGAGCCTTTGCCGGCAATCTGTCCGTCAGCAGGGAAACCTTTCTGTACGGTTTGGCCAGCGGTTTCGGCTATGCGCTGTACAGCATTTTCGGCAAGCCTGCCACCAAACAATATTCCGCCCTCACGGTCAGCCTCTGGTGTTTTCTCTTTGCCGCTGCCTTTACCCTGCCCCTTTCCGGCCTGGCCGGTAAAGCGGCTTTGTTCAGCGACAGGATGGTTTGGGGCGGTATCCTTGGTATCGGACTGATCAGCTGTGTATTTCCCAACATATTATATATGCGGGGTCTGCAACAACTGGAAGCCGGCCACGCCGCCATCCTGGCAACCATCGAGCCGGTAGTGGCCGCCATCGTCAGCTATCTCTTTTTAGGGGAAGCCTTTACGTGGCAAAAGGTACTCGGCATCGTGTTATTTTTGTCCGCGGTACCGATACTGAACCGGAACGCCGGAAAATCGTAGATTACGTGCAGCAGTTTAAATGCATATTACTATTTGAATAAAACAGAACGAATTAAGGAGACGCTGATTACTTTTTATATAAAGTTGAAGAAATTAATTGTATAAGGAACAAAAAAGCAAGCGTGCAAGGTTTCGCAAAACCGATCCTGTTTGCTATTCCATGGACTCATGCGCCTGTGGCTTCGAAACTCGGGGCTTCGCCCCTCAAACAGTCTCGCCACGACGGCACATTTCGTCTCATGGAGTGTCGCAAACACTCCCGATGTTTTGCTTAACCTTGCACGCTTGCTTTTTATTTTTGATTTTAATTTATTATTTCATCAATACCCTTTGTACTTTTTCCCCAACCGGTCAATGCCGTTTTCTTCCAGCTTCTGTTTCACCCAGAAGAAGTGGTCGTTGATCTCGTCATAGAACTGCTTACGCCAGTTCATGTCATCTAAAATCAGGCCGATACTGTATTCCACATTTTTATCGCCGTCATCAAAATCCTTAAAATCAAAGAAATTTTCCCGGATGCGGTCGATCCAGAACCCGTAGCGCCGGTCGATATCATCTGTCTGGAAGCCCTTGAAGCATTCGGACAGCTTATCCCGCTGCTCCATGGTCAGCCCCGTTTCCGGTACGCCGCTGACATGCTGCAGGATTGCGTACAACTCTTCCGAAGCGTCCATGAACTCGTCCCAGTTCTTGCGCCCGCCGGTAAAGCGTTCCCCGCTTTTCCACCACAGATACGGCATATCCGGACAGTGCACCGCCGCCGCATGCCCCAACGGCATCACCAGATCCAGCACCTTACTGAGGAACGTGGAATCCAGCATTTCGTCCAGCATCTTTTCCACCATACTGCCCTGGGTGGAAAACAGCAGATCCTTCACCTGGTTCACCGCGTTGTTGATGCCCGCAAACTCCTGATGGGCCCAGGTATCGGCCAGCACATGCATGCCCACGCCTAAACGGAACACATAATTGGAATTATCCAGTGTGGTATCATACAGCCTGTATTTTAGCCGTTTGGCCATGACGCTGTGCTTTTTGCAGACCAGCTTCTCGGCCTCGGTCTCCCCCTGCAGCCCCGGCAGAAAATGGAACGGGATCCAGATATCCTCGTTGCCCTTACCGGAAATGTTCCCCCACACGTTCTGACAGGAATACCGCACCTGTATGCCCCGGGCAATATTTTTTTCCTCTTCGGCGTCAGAAAACGGCGTCGAGTCAAAATTATCGTCCACCAGCTGGGACGCGGCGGCAATCGTCCGCGCATTGAAGCTGCCAAAATCAGCCCAGCGGGAAAGAACATACACTGTACCGAAATGATAATCCAAATCCATGATCGTACCTCTTATGCAATCCGCATTGCAAATGTTTTTATAATCAAAATAGGAAAAAAGAATCCGGACGTCCGCCCGGTTGCTGTAACATGTAAAATACCGTGGAATTATTATATCACAGTCATACTTTTTTGGTAAATTTTTTATAAAAATGTTCACAAAATCGCCCAAATTTGATACATTAGTAAAGGGAATAACTGCTTTGCCCGTCCGGAACACAAAAAACCGTTTTCAGTATTCCCTTGTATTAGATTATGAAAGAAACCTGCGGGCAACAGACAATGCATCTGAATATTTACACAGAGGGGAGTTTTACAACTATGGAAAAAAAGATTCGCATCGGCATCTGCGGTTACGGTAACCTGGGCCACGGCGTGGAACTGGCGGTAAACCGGGCGGAAGACATGGAACTGGTGGGCGTGTTCTCCCGCCGCGATCTTCCCGGCACGGCCAGCGGGGTTCCCGCCATCAACTTAAAGCACGTGCTGGAATATAAAGACAAAATCGACGTCATGATCCTGTGCGGCGGTTCCGCTACGGACCTGATCGACCAGGGACCGGAGCTGGCGCAGCATTTTGTCACAGTAGACAGCTTCGACACCCATCCCCGCATTCCGGAACATTTCGCCAACATGGAAGCGGTCACCAAAGCGAACAACACCGCCGCCATCATTTCCGTCGGCTGGGATCCGGGCCTGTTCTCCCTGCTGCGGGTACTGGGCGACAGCGTGCTGCCGGAAGGAAAATCCTACACCTTCTGGGGCAAGGGCGTAAGCCAGGGCCACTCCGATGCCATCCGCCGCATCCCCGGCGTGAAGAACGGCAAACAGTACACCATTCCCAAGGAAGAATATCTGGAAGCCGTCCGCAGCGGCAAGGGCACCAACGCCCCCGGCAACGAGATGCACCTGCGGGAATGCTTTGTGGTGCCGGAAGAAGGCGCGGACCTCAAGGCCATTGAAACGGCCATCAAGACCATGCCCAACTACTTTGTGGGGTATGAAACCACAGTTCATTTTATCTCGGAAGAAGAGTTCGCGAAAAACCACAGCGGCATCCCCCACGGCGGCTTTGTGTTCCGCAACGGGAAAACAGACGATACCACCGGCCATGTGATGGAATTCTCCCTGAAGCTGGACAGCAACCCGCAGTTCACCTCCAGCGTGCTGACCGCCTTTGCCCGGGCCATGTACCGCCTGCATTTCGAGCAAGGAAAATGCGGCGCTTTCACCGTGCTGGACATCCCGTTTGCGATGCTTTCCCCCAAATCCCCCGCCGATTTGCGGAAATCTATGCTGTAATTCACTGCAACTCTTGTTAAATTCTAATTTCCTTACAGATTTTTCTTGAAATTTAACGTAAATCGTGGTATCTTGAGCATAGGGACTATATATTTTGTAAGGGAGGCAATTCAAATGGGAAAATTTTTGGTAAAAGAGTCCAAAGCCGGCTTGCGCTTCAATCTCGTAGCCAATAACGGCGAAGTAATCGCAGCATCTCAGGTTTACAAATCTGCTTCCGGCTGCAAAAACGGCATTGCCAGCGTAGCAAAGAATGCGCCGGTTGCCGCCATCGAAGACCAGACCGTAGAAGGCTTCAAAGTGGAAAAAAATCCGAAATTTGAAGTGTATGCGGACAAGGCCGGCGAATTCCGTTTCCGCCTGAAAGCAACCAACGGCCAGATCATCGCCGTAAGCGAAGGCTACAAAGCCATGAAGAGCTGCCTGAACGGCATTGCTTCCGTAAAAAAGAATGCAGCGGATGCAAAAATCGTAAAAGAATAAGCTAAATATCGATAATCTACTCTTATTTTTTGGCGGACGCCTTCATCGGCGCCCGTCTTTTTCGTATAAGATTTCAGATACGGATAAGCGCAGGCCCCACTAATACTTTTCATTTTTCCTGCAAACTTTTCGGTAGAATTGCCAAAAAAGACTTCCATATCATTATCATTCAAAATTGAGGAGAAACGTATGAGACTGTTTATCGCCATTCCATTATCTGATGCCATGAAAGACGCACTCACTGCCGTACAGGACGAGATGTACGACAACGGCGTCCGCGGTAATTTTACGTCCAGGGAAAATATGCACCTTACCCTGGCCTTTATCGGGGAATACCCGGATAAAGACCAAGTAATGGACGCTCTTTCGACCGTGTCCTTTTCCTCTTTTGCCCTTTCACTTTCGGGCATGGGCTGTTTTCGGAACCTGTGGTGGGCCGGTATGGAAGAATCGGCGCCCTTGCACGCCGTGGTCCGCCGCATCCGCCATGCGCTGGCCGAAAACAATATTCCTTTTGACCGGAAACGTTTTTCGCCCCACATCACGCTGATCCGCAAAGCCACAGGAACAATGCCCGGAATTCAAATCGAAAAAGTTTCTATGCCGGTGGAACGTATCTTGCTCATGCGGTCTGACCGTGGCAAACACGGCATGATTTATACTGAAGTGGGGGTAATTGGGAAAAAGTAAACGGCCCCTGTATAAAAAACAGAAGCCGTTTCTTTTACCATTCTGTCCATTGTTTGCAGATCGCGTATCCAACAAATTATAACGACTTAAGCAACACCGCCGCAATGTCCTTGCTGTACTGATAAATCTCCTCAGGCGCAGCCGGATGGATGGCCAGCAGCGGCACTTCCTGTTCGTACAGGGAACCGTGGGTGCGACTTGCGTCCGTCACCAGTGTGGCAGTTCCCCCCAGTTCGCCGAACGCACAGTCCGGTGCCGTGAAAATCACATAATCCCCGATTTCATGCAGCGGCAGATGCAGTTTCTCTGCCGCTTCTTTATTTGTCATCACGGCTTCAATCTCCGGCCTGGACTGAATCAGAGCCAAAAGCGCGTCTTTCTCTTCCGGTTTTTTCAGGAACAGATACAAAATTCCGCCTTCCTGATACACATGGTTTTCCTTGTACCGGTCTTTCAACGGAGCCAGGCAAAAAATGTGCAATCCCGCTTCGTCTGCCAGCTGCTGAAAATCCAGCAGGTAATGTTTCTGGTTCATGCCGTGGTCAGCAGTAATATAAATCTGCCGTTCTTTGTCCGCTTCGTGGATGGCTGCCACTGCCTCATCAATTTGCCGGATCTGCAGCTGCGCTTCAGTCACTTCCGGCCCGAAATGATGGAATCCGTAATCATTGGTGGTACAATACACCAGCGCCGGGTCTTCTTTTTTAATCACAGCCAGCGCAGAGTTCACGATCCACCCGGAACTTTCCAGGCTGCTGACCGCCGGCGGCGCGGGCAACCCATATTCTTTCAGCAGCGCAGCATCCGGCGTCTGCACACTGATACCGATATCCGCCGCATGACCATACACGCCCAGCAGTTTTCCCTTTACCGTCAGAAAAGCAGTCTTCAGACTCCGCTTCCGGTAGGCCTGCAGCAGCGTCTCCGCTTTCATGAAACCTTTTTCTTCAATATAGCCTTCTTCGCCCGTGACCGGATTGTAATAATAATTTCCCACCATACCGGTTTCCGAAGGAAATTTACCCGACAGAATCGATGCATGGTTCACGTTGGTAACGGTAGGTACCACAGCCTTCACTGTTTTGACAAAACCGTACTGCTTTGCCAACCTGTGAATATTCGGCGCAAACTCCGGCGTAATGTATTCCGGCGCGCATCCATCAATGACAAGAATTAAGACTTTGTTCATGATAAACGGACTCCTTCGTTGCATTACCCGCCTCCTGTTTCTTATCGTTCTTTCATAAACAGCATATATCATGTTATATATCATCGTCAAGAATTATTATATTGCATTCCATGTTACAAAAGATCCAAACACCCGCAAACAAGTCTGGGAAGATTTTGCTTCGCGACCTGTGGCGGGGATATGTGGATAGAACTTTACACGAAACATACTCCATGTTATTTATGCTACATTCAATCAATGCATGAAATGATTGAGGCTTCCTTTCTTCATAATTCTTCAAAACCATTATAGCAGAAAAAACAAGCTGTATTTCAAGTTTTGGCGAATAGATTTGCGTCATTTCGCCGAATACTTTTGCGGTTTTTTGATGAATACTTTTGTGGTGATTGCATTTTAATTTTAAATTTATCTTTTACAAAGCATTTTTACATTTTGCTTTTTAACTTAGCCCGTTCCACAGGAAGCCACTGAATATTTTTGAACCATGCATCCTCTTCTTTGTACACATGCATAAAATCAAGAATGCAACCATACTCCTCCGGGAACATGGACTCACAATAATTAGGAATTACATCATGCGGGACAATACCGATCCAGTCTTCGCCACGGAACCGAGCCAAAATTTCATCCGCGTCCTCCAAAACAACCGGGAAGCCGACATCATGGATAGCGACATAAAAATTAACAGCTTCAGCAGCACGACTCCAGGCTTTGCCGGCGACCGAAAAGTAATAACCACCTGTCTCGCGCGCCTTTTTCGCTTTTTCTTCCGTCATGCGTCCCATAGCCAGCGCGAAAGATATGTCCCTGCTGTCATGTACGAACAGGTCCACATGAGTACTGTTTCCACCGCGGCAAACTTCCCACGGATGCCCGCCCCAATGTTCCCGTTTGTGATACCATTTGTCCCACTCTTCAGGCGAGTCAAAATCAATGGAACCATATTCCCTATGCAACCCGGAACCACGTCCGGTCAGGCCTTCGTCGCGCCCGTCTGCGTGCATAAGATATTGATCTGCCAGCGGCTTATCTGTACCTTTATAATTGCAAGCCTTGTATCCCAGGGAACAGGCACAGAAAAAAACATTGGCCGTCATGGTCTTCATTGGCCGCAACAACGATACATCATTTTGTCCTGTTGTAACCAGTTCGCAGAAACGTTCATACACGCTCTGGGAAAGTCCTTCGAACAGGCTGTCTTTCATTTCCGGTTCAACCGCCATCACATCAGTACGTTTAACAACACCCTTCCGAAACCAATACGGCAGCCCTTCATCAATAACACGGCCATATGTACCATTTCGCAGCAAATCCATGGAAACCGCTGCCGCTTCAGCCAGCAAACTGCACAAACAGATAATGGATTCATCTTCCCACCGTGCACTACAGGTGTCTCCCTCAAAAGAAGCGCTCACAATGGTATTACGTCCAACGCTGACACCCCTGTATCGCAAGGAGCCGTCTTTATTAAAGGACTCCACAAGAAACAGCTGGTACCACTTGTACTCATCCGGATACTCCTCATGCCAGAGTTCCTCAAACTCTTCCCTGGATTTGACTTCGCCATCATCCAGTATCTGCTGAAAATCGCCAAAATCTTCTAACGTGCCGCGAGGGATTTTCAGCCATATCATTTTCACCTCATCGTTTTTAGGCAACGGAGCAAGATCGGCCATTATGGAAAACAACGGTTCCATAGCGTCCATCACATCCTTGCTGTACGGCCGGGCGTTAACAAATCCAGTATCAAATTGAAACAAAAGCCTGTCTATAACAGGTGCAGTCATTGTATTACGCATTTTAAAACAACTCCCACCAGTAATCAACATACCTGCGATATGCAGCACCATTCGATACTGCATCCAAGGAGCGGTTCATCCGCCGGCGGAAACGCCGGTTACAAGACTGACGCAGAGATTTCGAATTACCGTAATATCTACGGATCCGGTTATTTCTATCGTCATACCAGGCGCCCGTACCAAACCAATTTTTCGTAGCGTTATACAATTTTAGAAGTCTTCGCCGACCTATAATCCTGCGAGTACGTTTATTTCGCCAATTTATAAAGCTTACATCGCGCTCTGAATCATCAAATGATTCTATTTCCGAAGCTTCTTCAAGAATTTCAGGCTCGTCGAATACTGCACCCTTAATCTCGTTAATCTTTAAATTCATTTTAAACTATTCCCTTCAATTTGAACTGTTCGGAAATTCCGAACAGTTGCCATTTCTTCCAATTCCCCTTCAGCATAAATAATTTTAATATGCTCACTTACATTAGCTTTACTACTTTGAAATAACTCTACCAGTTGTTGTTGAGTCAGCCAAACCGTTTCATCAATAAACCGAACGTCAATTTTGTTTTTCCATCTTCAGTCTGATAGATAACGATTTCTCCCTGATCCGTTTATAAAGAATTATCTTGAGGCATACGTATTCCTCCGAATTATATATACAACCATAATGCGAGAACTTATGTTTGTATATATTATAACACATGCATTAGAAAAATTGAAGTAAAAATAATCCCAAAGACACGTTCTCTGGGATCGAAAAGGTTTTCTTTAAATTTTAGTCAATCATACATGACCAAACTATTTTGAATCCATCTGTGCCAAAACCTTAAGTTGGTCTCGTTTACTGTAAACAACGTTAAGAATAAAAACCGTTTTCGCGTTTTCATCAATGCGGTAGTACACATAAAAGTTCTTTACGATTAAAAACCGAATCCCACGGGAATGCCATGGTTCTTCATGAACGGGAGCTATCCTCGCCGGAAACTGTTTTAACTTCGCGATTTCCGTACGGATCAGGCGAATATGTCTGAGCGCAGCATCCGGCGCCATCAGAATGTTTGCAATGTAATAACGCAGTTCGGTCAAATTTGCAGCAGCATCCGGTGTTACGATAATTTTGTATAACTCCATCAGGCCAGCCCTCTTTCCAACTCATCAAAGACTTCTTCGAAAGGGCGGCCTTTTCCGGCAAGTGATTGCTCGTAACTGTGTTGCAACATCGAGTCCAGTTCACCGCGTGACATAGAATCGAGAGTTCTTGGTTCTGTTGGAATGGTTAAGGAAAAAGGGATTCCTTTTGTAAATATAATCTGACGGTAAAGGGAATTAATAACCACAGAAACCGGAATACCGAGTTTCTGTAAAATATCTTCTGCTTCCTGTTTAATATCGGTTTCAACGCGTGCGCTGACCGTAGAATCTTTTAACATGGCAAACGTCACCTCCTAAATTTATTGTACTTCATTGTCTTGCAATTTGCAATACACCTGCACTAAAAATATCCGTATGCCGAAATTACCTTTTATAAGGGGTTACGTCTCGTTTTACAAGCGATGTTGCAGATTAGTTATCCAGTCCTCAGCCTGTCTGCCAGTCTGGAATACTTATCCGGAATCGGGATATGCATCTCCAGGGCCCGGTGGATCGTCCAGCAGAACTTATATTTTTTAGCCTTGCGGAACCGGTCCAACTCTTCAAAGGTCCTGCATTTTTTGTAATCGTAATAAGGCAGAGAGGATATTTCCTGCAGCATCACTCCTTCAATTACCTCCGGGGTTTTTCGTTCTTCCTTAAACCTGTATCCGCAATTCGGGCAGACCGGCTCTCCGGCAGGCACTACAGCGAAACAGTTCGGACAGGTCTTTACTTTAGATTTGCATCTCATTTTCTGTTTTTTCGGCTCTAACGTCCATTCCCGCTCATCATCCGGCAGGCCGTGCCGGGTATAATTTCCCACATGGTCCAGGATGATCGCCGTTTTCCCCTCTTTGTACCGCATGCTGCGCATAGACTGCTGAATGTGTAATGCCAGAGACCGGGTCGGCCTCAATAACACCACCGCCTCACAGTCCGGCACGTCAAATCCTTCCCCGAACAGATCCACGTTGCACAGTACTTTGATTTTTCCGCTGCGAAAATCCGCCACGGTCCGGTCCCTTTCTGCTTTACCGGTTGTGCCGTCCAGATGCGCTGCTGTTATTCCGGCTTCCTGAAAAGCCTGGGCCGTCTCCTTGCTGGTATTGATACTGCTGCAATACACAATGGTCTGCCTGCCGTCTGCAAACTTCCTCCAATTCTCCACGGTACTTCCGTATATCACGCTCCGGGCCATCAGATGTTCAACTTCGTCCGGAATGAACTCACCGTTCTTTGTATGCAGGTTTCGGGTGTCCGCCAGGTCCACGCCGTAATATTTATACGGGGCCAGATAGTGGTTTTCTATCAGCCATTTCGTGCTGACAGATTCTATGAGGCTTTCGAACACATCCCCCAGCCCGCCTTCATTCATACGCACCGGCGTGGCAGTGAAGCCTACCACAACGGCATTGGGAAAACTGTCTATAATCTTCCGGTAACTGTTGCTTAAAATGTGGTGGCACTCGTCCACCAGGATCAGTTTCGGTTCCTTTAACTTAGTAACCCGTCTGCACAGTGTCTGAACCATGCCTACCGTGCAGTAATCGAAATCCACGCCGCACTTGCGGAAGGTGTTTTCAATCTGCCGACACAGTTCCTTCCGGTGCACGATAAACAACACTTCGTTCTTTTTTTGTGTGGCAGACTGGGCGATCTTCCCCTGGATGACAGACTTGCCTCCGCCGCAGCCCAGCACGGCGCATATGGTTCTCTTTTCTTTTATGATTTCGTTGCGGATATTATTGATCAAATCATTCTGATACTCACGTAATTCCATTCTTCCTCCCCTATTTCCGTTTATGTAAGACGCTTGAATCCCAGGACTAACGTTGATTCTACAAAAGAGTCTCACAGTCTTACATTTTTCTGACAGACATAGATAGTTAAATTTATTTCATATAACAGATACGCACTGGGTGCATGCTTATTTATCTTCTTTCTGTAAAAATGTAAGACTGTAAGACTTTGGGAATAAAACCGCACGGTTGTCAATTTTTTAAGTCTTACATTGCTCTTACAATCTTACAAACTGTCATTTTTCAGGCAGCAGGGTCGTACTTCAGGCAGACATAATAGCCTTTTTCGCCATCAACCTTTGTACAATTTGCATATCTGCCGCAAGCATTTTTCAGCAGATACCCCTGCTTCGCCCACTGCTTTTTCACAGCGTCAAAGTTGAAGCCGATGTTCTGCAGCTCGCGCACCAGCACCGTCTTGTTAATCTCCACACACGAGGATCCCATCCGGCCCCACCGTGCTGTGTTCACATCCGGCTTAAAGTTCACTTCGTGTTCCAGGATGACACCCATGATCTCCCGGTAAGCCCGTTCCGCCGCATCGATATCGGTCCGCACCTTCAGGAACGGTTTGATGTCTTCCACCGTAAGCGCCGCTTCGCTGGGATAGAACGTCAGCCCGGCAAGCGTATCCGCTGTCATGATCAGTGCCATGGCCATCGCCTGCTTTTCGGAGGTCCCGGTTGCGTCCAGGATGTTTTTCATCTTCCTCTCAAACAGTTCCTGAACCGGGTACCCCAGCAGCAGCCGGATGTATTCCGGCCCGGCCAGCCCATAATTATGATTGATGAAATTCACCACGCCGTTGCCGTTCTCCACCACGTTATCCGTGCATTCAATCTCAATGACACGGTTCTTTACGCCGCCACCGGACATGTTCTGTGTACAGGGTTCCTCTCCGGTAAACACGAAGGCGTTCTCCCAGGTCATCTGCTGCTGCAATGCCGTATCGGTCATGCGGCCCCGGTTGATGCCTTCCGTTACCTGCATAATCAGTTTGTCATAGTTTTCAAACCGGCTTTTGATGGTCTGCAGCTCATCGCCGAAAAACGGCAGGTTCCGCAACACGGAAGCCATCTGCATCATGCTGTTGGCGGTCATGTTCATGGTCCGCATCAGCCTGCCGGGGCGCGGATCTCCCCAGATACTGGCCGCCGCCATGACCCCCGCCGTCTTGCCGGTACCGGTGCCGCCCCACAGGTGGAACACAAAAGGCAGCGCGTTCACTTTGGCTATCAGCGGACTAGCAAAGGATGCACCCATGAGAAGCCGCAGCACTTTGTTCTTACGCAGTTCCCTGGTGTACTTTATCCAGGCTTGCAGGTCACCCCTGTTGCTGATGGAAGCGATCAGGTCTTTGTACTGGCTCTCACTGTCCAGCTTAATCGCATCCGTATAAGGAAGGAACGCTTCCCCTGCCCAACCCATATGACGGCAGGACTTTACCACCGGTATCGCGTCCATGTTCAAGGCGGTTACGTCTGCCAGATATTTCACAAGCAGTTTGGCGTTTTCGCTGGTCACGTCCAGCCCCATATCCGCCAGTTCCACGATCTTCACGTTGCTGGCAACGGCGGAACGGGGAACCAGAATGTTGTTCCACTTACCGTATTTATAAAAGCCGATCCGGATCTTTTCCGTACCCTCGTCGGTATTCTGTAAAATCTCCAACGGCAGCATCGGCAGGTGGGAGGCGTACTCCGCTTTCATATTTCCGTTTCGGTCCTGTACCATCCGTTTCACGCCGTCTTCATTTGCAATCCAGTCCCCGGCGTTTAACGTAAGGGGCTGTTCCGGGAAGTTCGTCCGGTTCACAACCACAGCTCCCGCTTTTGCCTTGCTGCGCAGAAAGGTCTGCCAGCCTTTGCTGAACTGCCGGGAAATATTCAGTTCCTGTGCCCGTTGCTCTGCCATGGATACGGCGTACTGCCTGCGGTTTTCGTTCTTTATGGCATAGAGGGATTCAAAGAATCGCATGCCGATGAGCTCTTTCCTTGTTACATTGCTGTAGTCAACAAATACGGACAGTTTCTCCGGGTCTCCGCCCCGGGCAAAATAATCCGCCACATCTCCTTTTTCGGGACACTCGGGCCAGATTTCCGCCAGCTGCAGCACCTCCACCGGTACCGGCCAGGCCTTTGCATAGTCCGCGCCGCTGCCATCGTGATCCGGAATTAGCACGATGTCGCTGAACTTTTCCAGGTAGCGCAGGTCGGTTTTGGAAAGCTTTACTTTCTTTTGTGCCCCGGTGTTGCTGGTGGTAGCCAACAGTCCGTGACGTACCATGGCGTCGGCGCACTTTTCGCCTTCCACAATATAAAGGCAGTCGTCCGCGTCGGCCCGCTCCAGCAGGTCCAGGTTGTACAGGTTGTTGCAGTTGGCCGGTTTTTTAAAAATGGTTTTGCCTCTTTCGTCTACATAACGGAACCGGAAGTCCTTACTGCCGTCTGCATACTTAACACGGTGTTTCCAGTAAGCTACCGTGCCGTCCGGGTTTTTGTACACATGGTCGTATTCTTCCGCTACTTCCGGCATTTCTTCTTTGATAATTTCCGGTTTGATGCCTAACGCTTTGATAATCTCCGGAAGCTTTGCGTTGCACTTCTGACAGTACGCCAGAAGCTTCCCGCCAGACTCCCTTATATACAGATGGTGCCCGTTACTGTCCCCCGCCTCGCAGACCGGGCAGGCGGCCACCGTTTCCTCCCCGCGCTGTTTTATATTTTGCAAGTACGGGATCATATCACGCAATGTTGTCGGTTTATAACTCGTCTTGAATCCCATCGTTTCCCCCTCTTCTTGTTATAGGCAATTTTATGATTATTAATCATTCTAAAGCGCAAAAAAATAGCACCAGCCTGCTTTCTGGCATTTATGATGTCTTACTCCATCGCTTATATGATTTTAAGTCACTTTGCGAGTGTATCATAAAATTGATTTAAAGTCAAGTATTTTTTCAAAAAATATTTTTATTGATTTTAAATAACAAACGTGATATGATAACCTTACAGGAAGGGAGGCTTTCACATTGTTGGAGTTATATGAGAATATCAGGGCAAGACGTATCGCGTTACACATGACGCAGCAGGAACTGGCGAAAAAACTTGGCTACAAATCCACCTCTACCATTGCCAAAATAGAATCCGGCGAAAACGATATCCCCCAGGCAAAGATTGCCGCTTTTGCCGCTGCATTAGATACCACGCCGGCTGAACTGATGGGATTAAAGGTCATCAGCATAGGTCCTGACGAGCCGGATGATACGATAACCGTCACCATCGGCAAAGACAAACCGCAGCTGGAAGAACTTATCAAACGGCTGGACGGCCTTAGTGAAAAGAGACTGAAGAACATCCTTGGTATCGTCAATTCAGTGATTGACAGTTACGAATCCGGCAAGGACTTACATTTGATGATTAATATCGAGTCGCATCCAGTGGAGTAAAAACTACTGATTGAGACAGGAATTAAAAAAACGGCCTGCAGTTCATCTGCAAGCCGTTCTTTATTTTCACCTTATTCCGCACAGGCCTCTTTAATGATATTCACTGCCTTCACCAGAACTTCTTCCGGCATATTCAGCGCCGGCAGCAGCCGGACCTTGTCCTTGGCCGTCAGGCACAGCACACCTTTTTCAATACATTTTTTCACCACATCCGCGGCAGGCTTTACCGGTTTCACACCGCACATCATGCCCAGGCCGGTTACCATTTCGATACCGGGGGCTCCTTCCAGCGCGCTGAAAAGGATTTTTCCTTTCCGCTGTACTTCCGCTAAAAACGCATCGTCCAGCCGGTTGATAATGCTCACCGCCCCCGCGCAGGCCACCGGGTTGCCCCCGAACGTAGAGCCGTGGTCCCCGTGTCCCAGCACGTGTTCCACTTTTTCGCCCATCAGGCAGGCGCCCAGGGGCAGGCCGCCGCCGATGCCTTTGGCCGTTGTCACCACGTCCGGGTTCGATGCCTTTGGCCGTTGTCACCACGTCCGGGTTCACGCCGAAATTCATATACGAATACAGTTTGCCCGTGCGGCCGTTTCCGGTCTGCACTTCGTCCACCATGAACACGATATCCTTTTCGTGACAGATAGCGTCCACGCCCTGAATGAATTCTGCCGTCAGCGGGTTCACGCCGCCTTCGCCCTGGATGCACTCAATCAGGATGCCCGCCACTTTGTGAGCTTCTACCAGTTTTTGCACGCTCACCAGATCGTTGGCCGTGGCATGGACAAAACCGGGCGTCAGGGGCTGGAACAGTTCGTGGTAATGGTCCTGCCCGGTTGCGGCCAGGGTGGTAAGGGTACGCCCGTGGAAGCTGTTCCACAGGGTGAGGATAGTGTAATACTCCGGCCCTTTTTTCTCCGCCGCGTATTTCCGTGCTACTTTAATGGCACATTCGTTAGCTTCCCCGCCGGAATTACTGAAGAACACTTTCTTCATGCCCGTCTTCTCGCAGAGCAGCTCCGCCAGTTTCACGCAGGGCTCCGTGTAATACAGGTTGGACATGTGCTGCACCTTGCCCAGCTGGTCGATGACCGCCTGTTTCCAGATGTCGTCGGCGATGCCGAAGCTGGTCACCCCGATGCCGGAGCCCATGTCGATGTATTCTTTACCGTCTGTATCTTTGGCAATGCTTCCCTTGCCGCTGACGATTTCCACCGGAAACCGCGCGTAGGTATTGGCTACGTATTTGTTGTCCAGTTCCTGCAGCTTGCTCATGTTCTCACTCCCCTGTCACCATGGTGCCTGCGCCTTCATCCGTCAGCAGTTCCATCAGGATGGAATGGGGCACGCGCCCGTCCATAATAATTACATTATTTACGCCTTTTTCAATGGCGTCTTCGCAGCATTTTACCTTGGGCAGCATGCCGCCGGCAATAATGCCTTCTTCTTTCAGCTGTTTCGTTTCCGCAACGGTGACCGCCGGAATCAGCGTTTTGTCATCGTCCTTGTCCCGCAGAATGCCCGGCACGTCCGTCATGAGAATAAAGGTTTCGGCTTTCAGGGCCCCCGCGATGCAGGCTGCCGCCGTATCGCCGTTGATGTTGTAGGCATTTCCCTGATCGTCGCAGCCTACGGTGGAAACTACCGGGATATACCCTTTTTCCAGCAAATCCAGCACGGGTTTTTCGTTGACTTCGGTCACTTCCCCCACAAAACCCAGGCGCGGGTCTTTGATTTTGCACTTGATCAGGTGCCCGTCCGCACCGGAAAGTCCCAGGGCGTTTCCGCCCTGCATCTGCAGCAGGTTCACCAGGGTGTTGTTCACTTTCCCTGCCAGCACCATCTGCACGATGTCGATGGTCTCTTTGTCGGTGACCCGCAGGCCGTCCACAAATTCCGCTTTCTTGCCAAGACGTTTCATCAGGTCGTTGATTTCCGGCCCACCCCCGTGCACCAACACGATTTTTACGCCTACGTGCCATAGCAGCACGATATCTTCCATGACCTGCTGTTTCAGGGTTTCGTTGATCATGGCGTTGCCGCCGTATTTGATGACCACGATCTTGCCGCTGTGCTTTTTTATGTATGGCAGCGCTTCCACCAGAATCTGGGCGCGTTCTGCATTGGAATAGGAATATGGCATGTTATGACACCTCTGCTAACATATTTGTTTGCTTGCGCGGAGATTTTTGCGAAGGGCAAGGAAATGGCCCGCAGGCGTAGCGGTACTACGCCGAGGATTTACGCCGCCATTCACAAAAAGTTGCCGCAAGCACTTATGATCTGTAATCGCCGTTGATTTTTACATAATCATAGGTCAGGTCGCAGCCCCAGGCCGTAGCGCCGGCACTGCCGCTGTTCAGTTCCACCAGAATCGTGATTTCTTTTTCCAGCAGGACTTCTTTGGCAAACTCTTCGGAAAAATCGACCCCCGCCCCATTTTTGCAGACAGGAAGAATTCCTTTTGCCGATTTAAACGCCACGTCCACTTTGTTCACGTCCAGATCCGCGCCGCTGTACCCAATGGCGCAGAGCACGCGGCCCCAGTTGGCGTCGGCGCCGAACATGGCGGCTTTCAGCAGGCTGCTGGTGATTACGCTCTTGGCTACCACGGCCGCCGTTTTTTCATCGGCGGCGCCGGTCACGTCGCATTCCAGCAGTTTGGTGGCCCCTTCCCCGTCCCCGGCAATGGAACGGCACAGCGCAATAGTGATGGTGTTCAGCGCTTTCATAAAGGTATCAAAGGCAGGTCCTTCTTCCGTAATTTCTCCATTGCCCGCCAGCCCGTTGGCCAGGATCGCCACCATGTCGTTGGTGGATGTATCCCCGTCCACGCTGAGCATGTTGAAGGTCTTCTGCACGTCGTGGCTCAGGGCTTTTTGCAGCATGGCTGCGGAAATGGCCGCGTCCGTGGTAAGGAACACCAGCATGGTAGCCATGTTGGGATGGATCATGCCACTGCCTTTGGCAATGCCGCCCATACGGCAGGTCTTGCCGTCAATTTCAAATTCCACCGCTACTTTTTTCATGACCGTATCCGTGGTCATGATAGCTTTGGCCGCTTCGTCTTCCCCGGTTTCCGATAACAGGCTTACCAGTTTGTCCATGCCGTTGGCGATGGGCGTAATGTTCAGCTTCTGGCCGATGACGCCGGTGGAGGCGATCACCATGTCATCTTTACTGATGCCCAGCTTTTCCGCAGCCAGGCTGCTCATCTTCTCCGCGATTTCGATGCCGTCGCTGTTGCAGGTATTGGCATTGCCGCTGTTGCAGAGCACTGCCTGGGCGATGCCGTCGGCAATATGGTTTTTGGTTACGGTTAAGGGCGCGCCTTTTACCAGGTTTGTTGTGTAAACGGCGGCCGCGTGGGCCGGAACCTTACTGAAGATCAAGGCCAGATCGTTTTTATTGTTCTTCTTCCGGATGCCGCAGTACATACCGCTGGCGGTAAATCCTTTTGCAGCGCAGACGCCGCCTTCTATCTGTTTTATCATTTGTTCCTCCGATATTGTTTTTCCTTGTGGAAACACTGTTTAAATTTATTTGTGCGCCGCAAGTGGGAAGGCGCATGCAGAAGTGTTTCCTTACACTTCCAGTCCTGTCGTTTCCGGCAGTCCCAGCACAATGTTCATATTCTGGATGGCCGCGCCGGACGCCCCTTTGCCCAGATTGTCGAAACGGGACACCAGCAGGATCCGGTCTTCGTTGCCTGTCACGGTGATCTCCATGTCGTCCCGTCCGGTAAAGGCCGCTGCTGACAGGAACCCGTTTTCGTCCGCCGTTTCTTTAAAATGAATCAGGGGGCCCGTGTAATAGGATGCGTAAGTTCGTCGGACATCTGCCAGGGAACCCTGCAGATCTTTTTTAAACAGGGACACCGTCACTTCCATGCCGCTGTAAAAATCCGCCACGATGGGACAGAACACCGGGGCGTTTTCCAACCCGCAGATGGCGTTCATCTCTTTCAGGTGTTTATGCCGGATCTTCGTACTCGGCGATCATGTTTTTTCCGCCGCCGGAATACCCGGTAAGGGAGAAGCAGGTCAGAAGCGTATCCCTGGCCAGCAGGCCTTTTTCCACCAGCGGCGCCACCAGGGCGATAAAACCGCTGGCGTGGCAGCCGGGGTTGGCGATCCGTTTCGCTTTTGCAATTTTTTCTTTGTATCCGGTCAGTTCCGGCATGCCGTAAGTCCAGCCTGCCGCCGTCCGGTGGGCCGTGGACGTATCGATGACGACGGCCCCGCTGTCCGCTGCCAGTTCCACCGCT
>ONAV01000037.1 GCA_900315925.1 uncultured Selenomonadales bacterium
TGCACTTTTTTCCGCACGTTATAGTTATATATACACACTTTTTTATTATATGATTTCAATAGTAAAAAAAGTACATGAAGTACATCCGGTATGTCAAAAGCCAGTGCCCGGGCGTGTTAGGGGGCATGTACTTTTGGATGTACTTCCTGTACTTAATGCACTTTTTATATAAAACAGAAACACGGAACTTATTTTTAATGCAGGAGGTTTTTCAAATGGAAGGTATTGAAAAAGTTTGTCAGTTCCTTGATGAAGCGCATGTGTATTACCTGGCGACGGTGGAGGGGGAGCAACCCCGGTGTCGTCCGTTTGGCACATCGCTGCTGTATGATGGAAAGCTTTATATCCAGACGGGTAAAGTGAAGGAAGTTTCCAAGCAGATTGCCGTGAATCCGAAGGTGGAGATTTGCGCGTTCAACGGTGGGAAATGGCTGCGGGTTGCCGGCGAACTGGTGAATGATGACAACCGTGATGTGAAAGTTGCCATGCTGGAGAAGTTCCCCACGTTGAAAAGTATGTACAGCGCGGATGATGATAATACCCAGGTGCTGTATTTTAAAAATGCGGTGGCCACGTTCTCTTCGTTTACGGAAAAACCGGAAGTGATTAAGTTTTAAGTAAAATTCTATAGTTAAATCTACTTTGAAGCGGCAACTTTTAACATTTTGTCAATGGTTGCCGCTTTAATCTTTAAATTAACGTCGGGATAAATAAAAGCGCAGCCCGTTTTGTTGTTATCAAAAACAAGCTGCGGCTGTGTGCGATGATTTTTGCGAAGACAAACGTCAGGCGTCAGATTCCATATTCATAAATGGTATCACTAGGCAAATCGATTTGGTCATTCCAATAGACGCAGGTTCTGCTTCCGTCGAGCTGTACCTGCTGAAACAAACCGCGTACGGCTGCCAGGTCTTTATAGCTTTCGATGGTTTCTATATCTTCTTTTACATTATAAATCACGGTCTTTCCGTCATCGAAAAGTACTTTTAATTTATAATCCGGCATAGGTTCTACCATTTTGATTTTTGGAATCATTTTTTATTCCTCCAATTACAGTGGTGGCAATTTGCAAAGTTTCTGTGTATTCCACATCAGAATAAGATCACTTTGGTTTATCACCAACCACTCTTCCACCAGTTCCTGGGCTTTTTTCGGCAGGTCTCCCTCCGTCATTTTCAGGGTGTTTAAATCAAAAATCCCAACATGTTCTCCATATAGTGCATGAATATGCCCTGGTTCATGCTCTTTTGGTTTGAAAAACATTTTAATTACAATTCCATAAAATCTGCTTATCTCCGGCATTGCTTCATCTCCTCGCATTATTTCTATAAAAATACAAGGACGATTGCCTCCGGTTCAAAGCTTTTTTCTTCCCTGTGCGCACACAACGCAGAGAAAAGCTTTGAGCAATTACATTATAGCAAATTGAATCTGATTTTGCTATATGCTATAGTATGAGCGAACAGATTTATTGAAGAAGCATTAAGAGAAAAAGCGTATAAAATAAGACTAATATTTCCCTTTCTTGCAGGAGTTTCTATTATAAATGTAGAATAACCAAAGGCTGATTTTTTAGAGCTGCCATAAATGGGTTTGATGCAAAACGTTTTCAGCAAAAGAATTAGCACGGGAATCCTGTTTTGTTTTCCTTTAAGTGAATTTCAGTGAATTTTATGCACTTTTTGAAATGGAAATGCACTATTTATGGTGATTGCCATGAAAGAGTTTTTGGATATTGTAAATGCAAAGGGTGAACCTACCGGACAGGTTGTTGCCAGGGACACGGCTCACGAAAATGGAATATGGCACCGGACGTCCCATGTGTGGTTGGTACGGAGAAAGAACGGAACTGTGCAGATCCTGCTACAAAAACGGACGGAGATGAAATCGTTTCCCGGTTGCTATGACATTTCCAGTGCGGGACATATCCCGGCAGGCGAAGACTTTGTGACCTCAGCCTTGCGGGAATTGAAAGAAGAGCTGGGTGTTACCGCGAAGACTGAAGAACTGATTTTCTGCGGTGACAGAAAGATCGTTTCGGATGATGTGTTCTTTGGCAAAGAGTATCATGACCGGCAGTATTCGCGGGTGTTTGTGCTGTGAAAGGATTTGGAAGAGAAAGAGTTCCGTCTGCAACCGGAAGAAGTGGACAGCGTGCGTTGGATGGATTTTGCCCAATGCATACAGGCCGTGGAGGCAAATTCATTTCTCCATTGCATTGAAATGGAAGAACTTTTGATGGTAAGGGATGCGGTTAAGGATTCATAAATGTGGAACAGGAGGAAGAAGACATGAAATTAGCAGAAGCATTGCAGGAACGTGCAGACATTAATAAAAAAATCAGCGAATTGAAGCGCCGGCTTGAAAACTGTCTGTTGGTGCAGGAGGGGGAAGAACCGGCGGAAGATCCGATAGTTCTGCTGAATGAGCTGGACAGCGCGACGGACCGGTTGGAAAAACTGATGGCGTCCATCAATGAAACAAACTGCAACACAAAGGCCAACGGCATGAGCCTGACCGAAATCATTGCCAGGAAAGATGCGTTAAGCATCCGGTACTCTGCGTATAAAGAGCTCGTTTATACTGCAGGGAACAACACATACCGGGCAAGAGGATCGGAGATTAAAGTGAAAGCCGTCGTTAAAGCGGCTGAACTGCAAAAGACGGTGGACAAGCTGGCGAAAGAGATCCGCCTGTTGGACAATCTGCTCCAAGAGACTAACTGGAAAACGGAACTGGTGGAAAAATAATCTGCCGGTCTCCGTGAAGCTTTTGTTCAATCATAATTAAGAGACGCTAATTAAATAGTTGGTAGTCTTGCAGGGGGCGTATCAGGCGGCAACTGCCGGAGTTGCAAGTGCAGAGAAATTTGCCAATTATTCACACAACGGGCGTGTGCTAAAGAATTGTTAGGCCCTGATTGCGTACGAATGCACTGTAATTGGTTATGATTCATTACCGGATATGAACTGCGAGGCGAGGGTGGTGTAGGGGAATTAGAATTTATGCAAAAATGAAACGCAGCGCTTGCCTTTTTTCAGGCAGACGCTGTTTTTTGTTGTTACCGGAACCCGGTTCCGCGCTACGCGGGTCAGTTGTTCCGGTACATGGTATGTGGTAAAATATAATTGAGCCGAATAGTTTGTTTCAAACAAAATATGAAGGAATGGTTGATGCCGATGCATAATAAGAATGAGAAGGCAGTTTTTCATGCTATGGATTTTGAAAAAGACGCATACTTGTACAGACTCCGGACCATAACAAAATGGAAAATATTTTCCAGTGCTGTTTGCACGTTGGGCTTTTTATTCGGCATTTTTGTTATGCCGCAGCATATTGCGGCGGCGGAAATGCAACCGTCAACCGCCACCGCCTTGTCATCGCCGGACGTAAAAGGAGGGTCTGCCGTGGATACCCGGATTGAACAAAACCAAGTGGTAAAAGTTAAAAATGTTTGGGAAACGCTGGAGTGGGTTGGCCGCCGGCCGGAAGAATTAAAGCTGGCGGGAACCGATGCTTCCGGTAATACTGGTATTGATTTCTCCGGCGACTGGTATGGACACGTAGTGAAAGGAACTGCCTATGTGAAGAAAAATTACAGTTCTCCCCAAAGGGAGGCTGTTGTATATGAAATTTTCTTTACGGATGACCTTCCGTATTACGATGCAATGATCCGGGATATAGAAAAACGGTATGGCAAGCCGTATATTCAGGCAGAGGAACCGTACGTGGAGTCTAACGGGGGTTGTGTGCAGCACGATTACTATTGGACAGGGAAAGGAAGTATTCATATCTCCGTTGCGGAAAAGCATGATTTTTACGTTTTCCGATATCATCTCTCGGAGAAACCGAAGCAGGTGAAGTGACTGCTGTAACAATTGAAAGGAAAGATGGTTTTGGGAAGAAGCCAAACAGTTAAGGAGACGCTGATTAAATTTCAGGTACGATTTACAAACAAAGAAATATTGAGTATGTTGCTTTATAAATGCATATAAATGTGTAACGCCCATATCCTTGTGTATTGCAAGAATATGGGCGTATTTCCTTATTGTGAGCTTAAGGTTTCCATTTTCAGCTCTCCGTTTTCCAGGGTGAACTTCACTGGCTTCGATCCGAAGTACTCGTTATGCAGCGTCTCGAAGCGGAACATGAAGATGTACTCGCCGTCGGGGAGCGGCTCGTCCTGCAGAACCGGCTCTTTATCCAACGTGAACGGATCTCCCTCAACGTGCTTGTTACCATCGGCGCTTACAAAGATTGGAGTCACCGTGTCGCCGGCATGCAGTTTCACGAGATCCCTGTCCAAGGTCTTGTCCTGCAGTATGCGGCGCGCGCCGGGGATTTCAAAAGTGTTTTTCTCTATGTCGAAAGCCAGCCAGAGAAGGTGTTTTTCTCCGTTCAGCTTGATGAGGGTAATGTAAAGATTGTAATCCGGATGCTGCTCATGAAGCTGCATCGGAAGCAGATGCCCGTTCAGCGCAGGCCATTTCCCGTCGTACCCGTCCCGGAACACGCCTTTCTTCCAGTCCACCGCGATTTTGTCGTCGCTGCCCAGGAACAGTAACTTGTCGCCGACGGGAAGGTAAATCGCAAAAGAACCCTTGCTGACTGCGTTCAGCACATCGGGCGGAAGCGTCGCTGTTGCTATATTTTCCGCATCAAGAGACACGGGAATTTCCGGAACCTTTGACACGTCAAAAGCAGACCAGGGTTTGCCGTCCGTTCCGCCTGCCAGCATTGTACTGTAAAGCGAAGCGATGGTATCGTTGGCGACGGCGAGATTGCTGTATGCTTCACAGGTTTCCTTACGTCCCGACAGGACGTAATAGGCGGAAAGTCCTTTTCCGTAACGGCGGTACTTTCCTCCCAATCTGTAAATGACGGCGCGGTCAACCGCTCTGGCTACGGCATCGGCAGATTTGACGCCTTCTATTTTCTCTGCCAGCGAACCCAGATCCACCATTTCATAGTTGCCATAGTGTTCCACATCGTTTGCCACCCGGTCCAGCGCCGTGAAGAAATACCTGGGATCGGCCTTGGATTTTTGCAGCGCCTCTTTGCCCATCCGTTCGTACGCAGCGTTCAGCATGGGGAGCGCCGAAACATCCAGCACGGAAAATGTCGCCGTGTCCTGGGTATCCTTTGCCGCGCACTGGGCAAAATAGGTATCGCCAATCATCTTCCCCAGTTTACCGCCGTCCGTGGAGGGATTCTTCGCCAGCGCTTCTACCCATCCGGCATAATCGAAACCGTGCCCGGGCACGCTATCCTGTGACGCCGCCATATACCGGGTAAAGCCATAGAGAGAATTGGCGGTTTCGAGGGTCGCCATCACGCAGGCGTCAAAGCAGACAAGATCCAGGGGAGGATGCGCCGCGTCTTGTTTCAGCGAACCGGCTAGGGCGTTTTGCAGGGCGTTCAACCCGATTATTTCCTTGTACCGCTCATCTAAACAGACGCCGCCGAGACTGCCGATGCCGTGATCCCAAAGCACCAGTACGCGATGGTCGGCGGGGTACTTTTCCGTGGCAAAACGGAGAAAATCCTGCAGCGTTTCTCCGCTTCCCATGCTGGCGTCCGGCAGCCATTCAATTTCGTGAAAGCCGGTACTGTCGTAAATATAGCGTCCCAGCGCATCCGAAGGGATTCCTTCAAAGTGCCACTGTTTCGCGCCGCCTGTCTGGATAATTACTTTCACATTCTCCGGAAGCTGTACAGAGCAAAGTTCTCTGATGTTTTCCGAGGCGCGTTTCAGGTTGCTTTCCAGGTCCGAACCGCAAATGTACCAGTAGACGGCCCAGGTCTCCGGTTCCGCCGCCTGCGCGACACTGCCCATAAGCAGACCCGCTGTCAGAAAAACAGCAAATAGAAACCGCAAAAATGTACTGTACCTCCTTCGTATTTCCCAATCAGGTTTCATGTTCATTCCTCCATAATTTGACTAGCGTTATTGCCGGTTTACTGTTTCTATATAATAATTATATCAATGATAATTATATCAGAAAATATCACAAAAAATATTGCAATTATCTAAAAAGGAAAGAATAAAAAAAGACGGACCCACTTGCAAACCGAGATGTCAGTTTGTAAAACGAAGTGCTTGTTTATAATATGAAAATTGCATATTTGTAAACGAAACGCATCCTTTTCAAATCAACTGTTTTGTTGTATGCTATCTATAACAGGCCTGCGGCACTGAAAATGCTGCAGCGGAAACGCAAAAGATGACCGTAAACGTTATGAAGTAATTGCGTTTTGATTAAACAGAAGAATAAATAACTGCGATGAAAGGATGGAAAACAAGATGAAAAAAGATTTAGGCGTTTTGGAAGCGGTGTTCCCCATGCCGGTGCTGATGATTGCGACGTACAATGAGGACGGGACGGTGAACGTGATGACTGCGGCCTGGGGGCAGATCTGCGATTTTAAACAGATTGCGCTCTTTTTGGATGAAGGCCACAAGACCGCGCAAAATATTTTAAAGACAAAGGCCTTTACCGTGGCGATAGCGGATCAGGCGCATATGGCTGCAGCGGATTATTTCGGAATAGTCTCCGGCCATAAGGTGCCGGACAAGTTTGCCCGTTCGGGTTTTACCGCGGTGAAGAGCAGCCATGTCAACGCGCCTGTTATTGAAGAATTTCCGCTGGTGATGGAGTGCGAACTGGCCGATGTGCTGAAGAAGGGAAGCTTTTTCTGTGTGGTAGGGCAGATTGTGAACACGGCGGCGGAGGAGCGGGTGCTGGACGCTGAGGGCAAGGTGGACGTGATGAAGCTGAACGCGCTGGTTTATGATACGTTCCGGCACGGGTATTATGTGTGCGGCGAGAAGGCAGGCCAGGCGTTTAAGGAAGGCGCTGCGCTGAAGGGCAATTAAAGGAAATGGATTGAGCATATTGCCATATAAATGCATATAACGATGTATAACATCCCTGAAAATTATTCTGAGTTATAATGAAATCTTTTGCACAAAAACTTTTCGGGAAGGATGTCCGTTACAAGTTCCGTCCCTTTGCTTTCTGCTGCGATACTCCATTGCCGGCATGTATGTTACAGAACCTGAGGTGGTCGGGGTATGTGTCCGCTTTATTGCCTACAGCTGCCTGTTTATTATGGGAGATGCGGTAGCTGCTCCCATCCAGGGAATCCTGCGGGGATATAAGGACGTCAATGCTCCGTTTTATTCCAGTCTCATCGCCTACTGGGTAATCTGCATGCCGCTGGGGCTTTTCCTGGATTACAGGCTGGGCCATGGTCCCTATTCTTACTGGCAGAGTCTGGATATCGGGCTCTTCTTCTCCGCACTGATTTTACTTCTGCGACTGAAGTACGTGAGGAAAGAGATGCGGGAAGAAAAGTAAAACAATGATATCGTAGTAATCAGTGGCCCTTAATTATTTTTTGGAGTGAGGTGTTTGATAAAAATGTTCACCGTAAATAATTTGAAAAAACTTTCTGTTGCGGTTTGCGCTTTAGGCATTTTTGCCGGCGCCGTGGTGCTGCCGGTAAAGGCAATGGCGGCGGAAACGAAAGCGCCTGCTGTCATTACGCTGCCTACACCGTTTACTAAAGACGGCCTTACGGTAATGGAAGCGCTGGACCGTCGGAGAAGTTCCCGCAGCTTTGCTGACGCGGCATTGCAGGAGAAACAGCTGTCCGCATTATTGTGGGCGGCCGACGGCATCAACAGGCCGGAGTCAGGAAAACGTGTGCATCCGACTACCAGGGGAATTTATAATATTGATGTGTACGCGGTGATGGCCGGCGGTATTTACAAATATGATCCGGAAGCCCATGCACTGCATAAGGTTTCCCCGGTGGATTTCCGCCCGCAGATTAATGCAAAGCAGACCTTTGTCCACACGGCTCCGCTGACGCTGTTCTTTGTGTCCAATCCGGTTCCTCCCAGAGACCCGTCCCATCCGGTAAACCCGGAACGGCAGCATGCGAATAACTGTCTGGTGGCAGGAACGATGTTGCAAAGCGTGGCGCTGGTGGCGGCCAGTGAAGGGCTGGGAACCTGTGTGCGCGGCTCCGTTGATAAGGCAGCCTTTGCGAAAGCGGCTGGTCTTTCCAAAGAACAGACGGTGCTGATTTCCCAGACCATCGGCGTACTTCCGTGATGGAAAAATAAAGGATAGGTATTGAACATATTGCCATATAAATGCATATAACAATGTATAACGCCCATATCCTTGCGTAATGCGGGAATATGGGCGTATATAGTCTGATATGAGGTTTTAAATGAGAAGAATTAAGTCGAGCCGGCTTACAGTTTATGTTTGGATAAATATTGTTTCAGTTCCTCTATCATTTTATCGCCGTCAAAGTTTTTGAAAATCTTAATCATGCAGCCGCTGATCATCGGATTCATATCAAGCCCCATTTCTACGGAATGGGAATCTGTTTTGAAACCGTAGCAGCGTTTGCCGATAGCGTAAGCGATACCCAGCTCCACGCAGGCGCCTTCATCGGGGACACGGCCGTCTATATTCATAAAGATGATATCCGCTTTTCTGACTTGTCCGGCATCCAGGTCAAAAATCATCTTAATGAGTTCTTCCTCTGTCTTGCCTTCCAGCTTCGCCGCTTCGATCCCGTCGCGTTGGGGTAAAAAGACCTGATAGCCGAACTCTTCCAGCAATTTTGTGATTTTTAAATTGTACTCCTTTTCGGCCTGGTTAAACATCGGGCCTGCAAAATAAACTTTGTTCCCGTGCCCTACGGTTTTACTGATTTTTGTCTTGAATGAGTCCTCACCGGCAACATTGTTTGCACCACCATTGCCGCCTGCATAGGCGGCGAATGAAAACAGCATCGCTGCGCACAGTATTACCGCACCTGCAATTTTTGACATATTTTTCATAAACGGACTGCCTCCTTTGCTTTGTTAGTAACGTATTTGTAAAAAAGTATTTACGTTGCCGTAGTAATCAGGGCTTCCTGCTTTTTTATTATATCAAAACCGTCATGGGATTACTACAGATAAGTGAAGCCGGCGGTGTTTTATCAGTAAATTTGTTATAGGAACCCACGCAAGAGCAAAGCAATTTTCCAAGGCTGTTTTGTTGTAATTATGTTATAATACTATAAATAATCGTAATTTTTCATAGTGGATTGTCGGTAAGGTACCAAAACGACAATTGCTTTGAACAGCGGGGTGAGAATTGTGGAATTGAGTAAGAAAAAACTGCTTGCCTTTGTGCTGGCTGCTGCGGTAAGCTTTGGGGCAATCTGTGACGTTGATGCGGCCACTCGCGCCGAGATCGGCCAGATTAACGTGAACAAAAGGGGAAGCAATTTCAAGTGCTGGAACAAGGATGCCGCGTCCTATCAGGCACTTACGAAATACGTTAAGGAGATCACTAAGAAAAACAGTAAGAGTTATATCCCGGTAGAAGACCGCGTAGCGGTTTTTGATATGGACGGTACCATCCTCTGCGAGACTGCGCCTTACTATTTATCCCAGATGCTGATCCTGGACCGTGCCCTGAATGATACAAGCTATACGGCTCCGGCAGAGGACAGGAAGTTCGCGCAGGCTTTGGATGCATGGCTTAAAAACAAGAATACAGGAAAAAAGCCTGGCAGCAGCTCTCCGCATTTTGCTTCGGTCTTTTCCGGGCTGACGGATCCGGAATACACTGCCTACGTAAAAAAATTTATGGCTAAACCCGTTGAAGGGCTGGGGAATCTTGCCTGGGGTGAAGCCTTTTATCTTCCGATGGTCGAAGTGATAAAATATCTGCAGGCGAACCAGTTCCAGGTGTACATTGTTTCCGGTTCGGAACGGCAACTGGTGAGGATACTGGTCTGCGATATGCTGGCAATTCCGAAAGCTAACGCCATCGGTACGGACAATGCGATTCTGGCAGCGCATCAGGGCAATACCGACGGGCTGAAGTATGTGTATCGCAAAGATGATTATTTGGTACGCGGCAAGTATCAGGGAAAAAACCTGCAAATGAATAAGGTGACAGCTATTGCCAGGGAAATCGGTAAGCAGCCTGTGCTGGCTTTTGGAAATTCCCGTGATGATGCCAGTATGCTTAACTATGCCATCTATGGAAATAAGTACAAAAGCGCCGCTTTCTTTGTGCTGTGCGACGACTTGAAGCGGGAGCTCGGCAATTTGGAAAAAGCCGACAAATGCAGAAAGCTTGCTGCCGAATACGGCTGGAATATCATTTCCATGCGGGATGATTTCAAGACGATCTATGGCGATAACGTGAAGCGGGTTACAGTCTCCCGGTAAGAAAGAGAAAAAAATTTCTAAAGAGATGGTTGGAAAGTCAACCTCTTTATTTGGTATACTAGTATTATATAAATGGAAAAGAAGTAGGAGACGAGTATGACGGGCCGAGATATCGGAAGGTCTGCGTAAAATATTACAAGGATAGACAGGAGTGTACAAAAATGGAATTCAAGGAAGTTGTTAAGAATCGTTATTCCTGTAAAAAATTCAGCGACAGGCAGGTAGAGAACGAAAAACTGACCGCGATTCTGGAAGCAGGGAGACTGGCCCCGACGGCAAAGAACCTGCAGGAACAGCATGTTTACGTGGTGCAGGTGGAACAGATGTTAGCCAAAATTGATGCGGTTACGCCGTGCCGTTACGGCGCGCCTACTGTACTGGTCGTTGCCTATGATAAGAACAACGTGTTCACATATCCCGGCGGCAAACGGGACTCCGGGGTGGAGGACGCTACCATCGTGGCTACGCATATGATTCTGGCTGCCGCGGATGAAGGCGTGGACAGCTGCTGGGTCAATTTCTTTGATCCGGAGAAACTGGCGGAAGCTCTTGAACTGCCGGAAAATGAAGAAGTATTGATGGTGATGGACCTGGGTTATGCGGCAGAAGGCGCAGGACCGCTGCCTAACCATACGAACAGAAAGCGGATGGAACAGACGGTAAGCTATATGTAAAAGCCTTGCTGCCGGAAATGGCAACTTGTCGCGAAACCAATATGGGAAATTGGTGTAACGTAACCTTGGCGTAAAGGTTTACCTGTTCCGGATAAACGGTTGTATATTTTCAGGACAAAAAACAGGGCCGCTTTCGTTTTATAACGGCAGCGTGCCCTGTTTCTTAATTCTGTTATTGGTTTTTGGAAATTCCAGTGTACTTTGGCTTAGAAGCTGCCGCCTTTTGCTAACCAGCGGTTGGCAGCTTCTTCGGAAAGGTAAACGGCTTCAATTTGGATGTAGTTATCGGCGGAATGGGTATGCTCGTCCAAAATCCGCACTTTGCCCACTTCGGTGAGGAAACCGTTAACCGCTTCGATTACGTTGCTTGCTTCCATGGGCTTAGCGGCAACATATTCCAGAACGGTTCCTACAGAGTAACCTTCCTGCGTGTAGATGGCGACTTTTGTGCCGTCGCTGGTGCTGCGCATTTTGGTAATGCTGCCTCCGGAAACGTCAGCAAAAGCGGAAGCGGAAAACAGCATCATGAACAGGGTTACGAGTACAAACAGACGAGTTTTCATAATAATAAACCTCCCGGATAATAAAATGAGTGAATCTGCGTTGCGCAGAGTTAATGCCTGTATTTAATCAGTGCCTCCTTAATTATATAGCAAATTATGGAAAATGAAAAGAACGATTTACCGTAACAGAAAGTTTGACTATATGTAGAACGTTTCACCGAAAAAAATAGTTGTGTCGTGAGGAAAAATGCTTGCGAAAAAAATTATTTAATTTTTGCGGATTTTCTTTTATAATAGAGTTGAGCAGAAAGGCGTAAAGTAAAGTGGCAAAGAACGAACGTTGCGTTGGTGACGGACAGGAGATTGCCTTTGTGTAAAGCGATTATACATAATACACATATTTCATGTTTTATTGTTGGCCGGAGGAGGGTACCATTATGGCAAATGCGAAGCGCGATTTTATTGTTGAGAAAGTGAAAGAAGTTCTGGCGGCGCCCAGCTGCTGCCCAGAATTAAAAGACGCGGCGCAAAAATATCTGGCGGCGCTGGATACCGCTGACGAAAAGGCTGCCGGGAAAATTTTAATTGCGGAACTGGAAGAAGATGTGCAGAGTATAGATGATACGCTGGCGTTTTTCTGTTCCGATGCGGCCAAAGAGATTTTTGGCGCGGAGACAGCGGCGAACATGGCGGAAACCGCGAGAAAAGTTAAAGCGACAGGGGCCAAAATCTGCTTCTGTCCGGCTTGCACGGCAGGCAAGGCAATTCTGGATCACAAGGAAACGCTTTTATAATAATGCGAAACGATGAGTAAACAAGATTTTACAAATCACTGGAGGTGTATGGAATGAAAAAGCTTACCGGTATCCTTGTAGTGTTATTTCTGATGATTTGCAGTTTGGCAGCAGCTGCCGGTCCGGAATTCCGTTCCAACGTAAGCGCTTCAAAATGGCTGCAGGTGAAAGACAGCGTCATTGATGTGACGGATAAGGACGGGCTTATACTGAAGGTCCAGTGGCCGGTCTTTTCTTCCAAAGACGATTCCCACGGGCACCTGATCGCGTCGCTCAAAAAAGAGAGTGACCAGCTCCGCTCCCGCGATGACGCAAGGGTGCTGAGCCTTCTGGAACAGTCCTTTCACCTGGATCTTGCCGGAGAACGGTGGGGATATGAAGGCCTGAACTATGATGCAAAAACAGGAAAAAAATTAAGCAGTCTTGACGTGTTCAAACTTTCGAAGGAAGAACTGGCCGATACGCTGTTGGCAAGGCTGACAAAGAAATATGGCAGGAAAGTCCTGGGACAAAATCCGAGACGGATGATCCTGAGCAGGATCAAAGACGATTCTGACATGGAATTCCTGCCCTGGATCATGACCACGGAGGGCGTAACGATCCATTTCCGGAGCGGGGACTTCCATGCCGGTTCCAGACCGCTCCCCATCACAATCCTCTTCCGCGAAGAACCGGAACTCTTCAATAAAAAATATATGCTGAAATATTGAGATAATCCATGAAGGGAAGCCCGATTGCATAAAACAAAATACAGCGCTTGCCGTTTTGCTGTGCGGCGGACAAGCGCTGTATATTTTTATGCCGTGATGGGGGAGTATCAGTTACAAAAAGCACGGGTCAGCGTGCAGACGATTTTATCAGCGTCTCCTTATGTTATGGTTGTTCTTCTTCATTAATAATGAAACCGATGCGACGGCTGCTTTGCTTTTTATCCTCTTCTTCTTCCGGCAGCGGCTCATCGTCGGGGGGACGTTTTAATGTAATCAGGCAAAGGGTAAACTGGGAGATGTGCTGGATCATTTTCAGGGCTTCCCCTGTGTTAGGGTCGAAGCCGTACAGCACTATAAGGTCCGGGTTCCAGTACCCCAGGCGTTTGATGATGATGGGCCGGTTGGAGAACGAGGCCAGGCTCATGGCCGCCACTTCGTCCGGCGCCAGGCTCTTTTCAAAGTTACGGATCAGCTTGTTGATACGCTCGCACATGTTGGCGGCGGCGGTTTTGCCGACTAACGAATGATTCATTTGTTTCCCTCCCTGTACATGTGATGGAATTCGGAGACACGGGTTCTATGGGTTTATGCGATGTCCTCTGTCATCGCGCATGGAAATGACTCCGTGTTTCTGTTACTGTCTGCCGTGTTGCCGTTGCGGATGTACTTGCAGTTTTCCGGTTATTTTCTTATAATACATTATAACATGAAATGCATAGAATACTATGACACAGGTTGGTTTTATCATGAATAATACGTTTGCAATTAACCGGGCAGAGGCAGAAAAAAGTTTTCACGACTACACTGCGGCCTATGATTTGGATGATGCCAAAGTTGCGTTAAAAGTGGAGCACACATTTCGTGTGGCAGGGCTGTGTGATGTGATTTCCGACAGCCTGGAGATGACCGGCTACGATAAGGACCTGGCCTGGCTGCTGGGGATGCTGCACGACATCGGACGGTTTGAGCAGGTGCGCCGGTATCATACATTCCGTGACGCGCTTTCCGTGAATCATGCAGAACTCAGTGCGGATATTTTGTTCCGGGAAGGTCTGATTAAAAATTTTATAAAGGTGGAAGACGATCCTGCAGAATCTGATGACTATCTGCTGACGGAAAAGGCCATACGGCTGCACAATGTGTTTCAGCTGCCGGATGACCTGACAGAGCGGGAGCTTCGCTTTGCCACCATTTTGCGTGACGCGGACAAGCTGGATATTTTGCGTGTGAATGTAGAGACGCCGAGAAGCACGATTTACAATGTGCCGGACGAGATTTTTCTGGATTCGGAAATTACGGATGAAGTGTATGAAGCGATACTGCAGTGTCAGAATTTGTTCCGTAACATGATGAAGACTCCGGCGGACCTGATGCTGGGGCATGTCTCTTTTGTGTTCGGACTGGTGTATCCCGTGAGCGTGCGGCTGATGCGGGAGCAGGGCTATCTGGAAACAGTGCTGCAGTTTCCCAGCCGCAACCCGCGGACCCGGCAGCGTTTTGCGGAAATCCGCCGGGTTGTGCATGACTATATGGAAAAGAGGTTATTTGGCGTCCTTTTTTAATTGCCAGCGAAACTCCTTCCAGTTTTCGGAAAATGCCTTACGCACGCCGCCTGGCGTGCTCTGTGCCTTTTTCCATAATTCTGAATAAATCCATCTCATATTGAAATCTGCGGGAGAGGCGCCGGCGGAATAGGCTTTCACATAGTCGCTGAGTTCTTTTTCCAGCATTTTCTTTCCGTTCCGGTCTTCCGCATAATCGAAAATGGCCTCTGCTGTAGGAACGTCATTGAAAAGACCGTAATTGCCGTATTCCGTTCCAATGGTCTGGACTTCCACGGTACCGTTCTTCAGCGATATGACCTGCCGGTACAGACAAAATCCGAGATCGCGCACGCGGTTTAATGTGTATGTATGATAAAACCGCGTCTTATTGCTTTCATTGTAAAAGCCATCCCGTAACTCTCTCAGATTGGGCGGAATGATTTTATCCGGGTACTTGAATTTCAGTTCTTCCAGCTTTTTGCCGTCTGCGCTTACTTCAAACCCGCGGACCCGCATGGTGATCGGAACGGTTGCAACCAGGGCGCGCCCCTTTTCTTCATTGCTTCCTTTGTCGTTCATATGGGGAACGGGATTCCTTACTGCCCGGACAAAGAAAAGCTCCAGCCGTTTGTTTCCGTCAAGGTCGGTGACGGCGCACCAGCCGTTGTCCTGCTGCCAGTCTCTGTAAAAAGCGTCGGCGCCCCATACGGCGGCCTGCTCCGCAAGGAAAGAGATCTGTTTCTCCGGGCTGACGGCTGCTTCTGCCGCTCCTGCGGCACTGATGGAAACTACTGCGGCGGCCAGGGCCAGGTGTTTGGCATGTTTGAATTTCATGATGGGATTCGCCTCCTCGTGTCTGCAGATTTATTGGTTACAAAATCATTATATCAGAATCATGGCAGGAATACTATCTGAAAAAAGAGAAGGAGACACGGATTCCTCTGTGTTTCTGAAGAACGTTTTGTACAAAAAAAGCACTTCCGGTGTTGGCCGGAAGTGCTTTTTTCGGTTGCGTCATCAATACAAAAAGTCTATGGAAAATCTTGCCAGAGAAAAGCATTTATATGAAGAATCTTTAAAGAAAAGAATCAGGATCAGTTCATCGTCCTCGACAGACTCTTTAAACTCAATTTCTTTTTCTTTTAATTCACGGGCGGGCAGAATATAGTAATAAGCGATATCGGACGTATTATATTCCAAATCGCTGAATGTATAGTCCCTGCTCATAAGGTGAAGAATAACAGGATTTTTCATAATAAAGACCCTCCTAGGAAAAGTGAAAAACTAATTCTGAACCTCCTTATAGGTCAACTTATGTTTTATTAAATATATTATATAGTAAATCTGCGGAAATTGAAACAGGAATTTTCTCAAATGGAAGCCAGACCGTAATCTTCCAATATGCCGTTGACCTGCCACACGGTCCTCTGGTTATGGGAAATGCAGTAAGAGATAACCAGATCGGTAATCTTGCTGCGGGACAGGGCGAACCCGGCCGCGTTCAGGAAGGCGTCTGTCTCTTCCGGAGAAAGTTTTAACGCCAGAGCCAGCCGGACCGCGGTATTTTTATTAGGCTGGTAATGAATGTTGCTCAGAATTTTTGAAAAATGTTTTCGGTCTATGCAGGCTTCGGTATAAACTTCCGGTGAATCCATATTCTTTTCTTTCATAAAACGTAGCAGACGCTGCGTAAAGGTTTCTTCCACAGAAAAGTCTCCCGGTTTCGGAAGTTTTGCCGCAGGCCGGTAATCTTCCTCCAGCCAGTGGCGCAGCATGGAAGAAGCGCTGCGTTTTCCGCCGGCAGCTGACGGAGCGGATTCCATTGCGGAAGCGCATCCCATAGCAGCTTCTTTTGCTTTGTCAGGCTCCGGGGCCGTTCTTTCTTCCGATATAGCTTTCGAAAAACTGATTTTCTTTTTTACAGCATCTTCTGACGCGGACTTTTTAACTTTCTTTGCAGCGGGTTTTCGCGTTACAGGCGGTTCGCTATCTTCAAAATCCAATAAGTCATATGACATGCAGGCGTTTATATCGTGAAGGGCAAGACTCTCTTTGGCAGAAATCTCTTCTGCCTGTTTCTCCTGTTTTGCCTCTTCTGCGTCGAAGTGGTAGTTATCCCGGATGTATTCCGCAATCTGCCGGAACATATCCGTACCAGGGAAGCGGGAATAATCCGTGTGCCGCCGGACGTGTGCGTTGTAATTGCGCCCGCGCAGGTACAGCACTATATAAATTTCCATGTCAGCTTTTGTTTCGTTGATAAAACGCTGGCAGGTGTCGTAGGCAATCTGCAGCGCGTCGTCATAGGGATAGCCGTAAGCGCCGGCAGAGATCAGGGGAAAGGCTACGGTTTTGCAATGATTTTGTTGCGCCAGTTCCAATGAGCGAAGATAGCAGGAGGTCAGAAGCGTTTTTTCATGAAATGCGCCGCCCTGCCAAACCGGGCCTACTGTGTGAATGATATATTTTGCAGGCAGGTTGAAACCGGGAGAAAGTTTTGCCTCGCCGGTAGGGCAGCCGCCCAGGGTTTTGCAGAAGGCGTGGAGCTGCTCCGCCCCTGCCGCTGCATGGATGGCGCCGTCTACACCGCCTCCGCCACGCAGTTGGTTATTGGCTGCGTTGACGATAGCGTCTACGTTCAGTTTGGTGATGTCGCCGCGGATAAAAGTTACAGGCATAATGGTTACTCCTTATGTGACAAACAGCCCTTGCCGTAAAAAGCAAGGGCTATCGAAAAATCATTTCAGCATCAGTTCCGTAATGATTGCTGAATAAAGAAAATGGTCAGAGCGTTTCCTGAAAAATAAAAGTATCAAAAAGGATATGCAAAAGACGGGTTCAGAGACTTACGCAGCCGGTTTCAGTTCCTGTGCTGCTTTCGTTTCCCGTTTTACGGAAGCTTCGCTGACCGGGAAGGTGAAATAGGTGTCCGGATAGGGCTCGTCTTTCAGGGTGAAATGCCACCATTCTTCTGCCAGCGGTTTAAATCCGTGGGCCAGCATTGCTTCCCGCAGGATCATGCGATTCTGATACTGTTTTTTCGTAATCTTCTTGTAGTCCGGATGGGAAAGCTGCCCGAAATAATCGAAGGTGCCGCCCATGTCCGCTTCTTTTTCCGTGGTCATATCGAACAGGGTCAGGTCTACCGTGCTACCCCGGCTGTGGCCGGAATGCTCCATTATATAGCCCCGGGGGAACAACACATCTTTTGTCAGTTCCGGATAAAAATACGATTTCATGCGGGTATCTTTCACATCTTTGGCCCAGCGGACGAAATGGGAAACTGCCATCTGGGGACGGTAGGCGTCGTATATTTTTAAACGGTAGCCTTTTTTCATTACGTCATCACTGACTGCTTTCAAAGCCCGCGCCGCTTCTTTTGTCAACAGAGCGGTGGGCTGATGGTATCCGTCGATGCGGTCTCCTACAAAATTATACGTAGAGAAGTAACGGATTTCCAGAATGGCGTCCGGCACTACATCCGTTAAAAGTACAAAGTCCGAAGCATCGTTGGACAGTTTGACGTCATCCTGAGCGCGGGCTTCCTGTCCGAAGAAACCAAACATGCTGACACAGAGCAGCAGGACCATAAACAGTTTTTTCACTTTTTCTTCCTCCTCTTTTTAGGTTTCCTTATCTCTTGTACAAAAAGTCCGTAATCAGACCCGCTACATAGCCTATGCAGATGCCGCCCAAAATGTCGGTGGGATAATGCACGCCCAGGTACAGGCGGGAAAACGCAACCAGCGCGGCCATTAAAAACGCGGGGATGCTGTAACGCTTCGGCAAAATGCGGCTAATGATAAAAGCTACGGCAAAAGCCAGGGTGGTGTGCCCCGATGGGAACGAAAACCCTTTTGGACGTTTGATGAGAGGCTCCAGAGTCGGAATCTCCAAAAAGGGGCGGGGACGCATCACTGCTTTTTTCAGGTAACCTTTTATAAAATCTCCCAACAGGCCGCTGACCACACAGGCTGAGGCGATGGGGAAAATCCTCCGTTTTTCCCACAACAGCATGAGGGCAACATAGACGCCCAGGATGATGACACCGTAATCGGCGACTGCTTTAAAAAATGGGGTCAGCGCGGGATAGCGCAGGTTGTTTTGTATAAAAAGCAAAATAGCTTTGTCGACTTGGAACACTGCGTCGGGAATCGCAACAGGCATGGTAACACTTCCTTTTTATTAACACTGGCAGGACGCGTCTCCTTAAAACCGGTCCTGCAAAAAATTAATTTCTTCTTATCTTATATATTATACTATATCTGTAAAGCTTGCGCAAAGGGAATACAATCTTGTGAAAAGATTGTGCTGATGATGTTCTGCTGGCTGTGTCAATTTACTCAGCGTCTCCTTAAATTTGTTATTAAAAAATTTAATAACCTATGCTACAATAATAGAAAACAGAAATACTACGTTGTAACTGAATGCTGCAATGAAAAAATAAAAAGTGAAAAATACATTATGTGACCAGACTGTTTTTTGGACAAGAAGTGTTTGCTAAAGGAGGCGCGAAGATGAAACGGAGACACATGTTTTTGACTATGATGATGACATTGTTGCTTTTGCTGATTTCGGTTTCTGCCTGGGCCATGCCACCGGTAGACGGCATCTATGAAAAGAAAGACGGAAGCGGCAACGTGACGGCCCGGATGTTTATCATCACACTGGACGGCAAGGCTTCCGAAACGCAGGAAGGCCTGACTATGGAAACTTCGCCCGGGGCGCCCATCATCGCGATGCAGGCACTGGACGGAAGCGGCAACGTGACCGAAGAACTGGCAACCTGCTACACCTGGAAGACGGATACGGCCGGCGCGGGGGAAACGGGCCTGCGCCTGCGGGGCGAGACACTGCAGAACGCCATGAAACAGTACAGCAAATTTACCCCGGAAGTCTTCAGCACGTCCTTTGGCCAGCAGGTGGATTTTGGTTTTGTTAATGAAGGGGAAGCCAATGCGTACAATTGCAGTGACGCGCTGAACGGGAAATATGTGAAAAATGCTGACGCAGTGGCGAATTATCCGTTATCCGCAGTGCTGTACGCATATGAAAAAACCTTAAATCACAATGCGTTTCAGAATAAAAATATTTCGCCTAATTCCTACACCCGGAATGATGAGGAGCAAGGGGAGCCCTGGCACGGAGATTATTATGTGCTGAAAGTGAGCAATCCGGACCGGCAGGAAGTGTGGACTGTAACAGCGGATAAAAAACTGCACATTGTGATGGAAAACCACCAGCATGATTATTATTTCCTTTTCGTAAGGAACAATTATCACGGCGATCCTTCCTGGGTTGGAATTACCTGGAGTAATTTCACCGGGACGGCTATGACCAGCACCAACGTACTGTACCTGCATCGCCACATTACACTGAACGCCCCGGAGATGCTGGATAATCCCGATACGTATATCCGTATGACGGATTTCTACAGCGGCGAAGGACCCAATGCGATTACTACGAATAACATGGCAATCCTGCAGCCGGAAGACAACGATGTGATGCGGCTGGGCCATGCGAGTGTGGGTGATGACGGCAGGATCCGCTTCTTTAAGGAAATGGGCCGGGCTTCCATCAAAGGGGATGGCGTGCGGATCCGTGAACAGCCCAACACCAACTGCGGAATCCTGGGCGAAAAAGATAACGGCTATCCGCTGACGGTTTTGGGGTTTGTAAAGGAAACCGGAGAAAAATATCTTGTGTTTAAATGGGGCAAGGTAAGACTGGACGACGGCACGGTGGGCTATGTGAGCGCACAGTTCATCCAGGGTATTGATACGCCGTATAACTCAGGGCTTTGACACGCTGTACAACTGAGTCGGGCATCTGAGTTTGAGGCGTGGTTGGTGTAAATAAATGTAAAATTGTTTTGTTTTAAGCACTATCAAAAAGCTGGGAGCAGAAAAGAGTTCCCAGCTTTTTATTATTCTAAATATTATGCTTGGTTTCCAAAATGTTTCATTGGTGCTGCCAGAATTTTTTTGAGAAGTAAACATAAAAAAACAGCATGCCTGTCTGGCAAGCTGCTTTGTGTACATTAATAAATTTGGCAACTACCGTCCCTTAAATTTAAAAGTATTCTTTTATTATTATTATTTATTTATTTACATTTTTTTTAACCAGATTGTTGGTATCGGGATGTTTTATCAATATTTGCTTAGTGTAGCTTGCAGTAAGACGATAAAAGTTGTATAATTAAACTATAATTCTGACAGTTTAATGTTAGTAATAAAGGTATAATTAATCGCAAAACAATTATGTAGAAAAGTTATTTTAAGGTGTGGGAGGTAAACCAAATGTCATATCTTGCAGATTTTTTCGTTCGAATGAAACGCAGATCTAATTATCCGGTGTTGATATACATGCTTTTAAACACCTACATTATTGGTGAAATTTTAAGCGGTCTCTTTTCAATGCCATTTTGGAAAGCGTACCTAATGGGTTTAGTTATATATGGAATTTCTTTGATGTTGGCCTTGTCTCCGTTAGGCGAATGGTTTTTGCGTTGGGAAGCTGGTTGCAAAAAGATAAAACGGAAAGAATATATTGACCGCCTTGAACCGCTTTTTTATAGTGTTTACGAAAAGGCAAGAAAACAGGATCCATCCATTCCAGAGGATGTGCAGTTTTATATGAGTGAAGATCCGTCGGCTAATGCCTTTGCTACAGGCAGAAAAACCGTTTGTGTTACAAAAGGTCTTTTAGGTTTGAATGATGCGCAAATTAAAGGAATTTTGGGACATGAATTTGGCCATCTTGCCCATAAGGATACCGATAAAATACTGTTGGTTTATGTTGGAAATTTGATTTTTAATGCAATTATCATGATTATTAATTTTATTGTGCTTTTTATGATGGCATTCGGAGTAGGTATGGTTGTTAGAAGTGAAAAAATTAGCGGTTTAATAACACATTTTTTATACACCATCACAGTTGGCTTTTTGTTATGGATTTGGGCTAAGGTTGGACTGTGGTTGACGATGAAAACAAGCAGAAACAATGAGTTCGAAGCGGATGAATTTTCATTTGAACTAGGCTATGGTGTTGGATTATGTTCGGGCTTGGATGCAATAACTGGTGGTGAAGCGCCTGCAAAAGGTGTATTTGCAAGTTTGGCTGCCAGCCATCCTGATACTGATGATCGCATTGCAAGATTGCAAAGCCTTGGTTGCAATTACTACAGAGGTAGATAATAGTATTGTAAGGTCAGGCAGTTTTTATGCCTGACCTTTTTTTAAAGGTAAGATAGTTATAGCTAAATATTTTAAAAACTGGAGAATGTATCAAAATGCCTGAAACAAATATTATTTCGGTTCAAGAACAAAAACAATTACAAGTATTAAACAATGGTTTATTAACTGCAGATAAGTTTATTACAAAAAATTATTTAATCAATCTGTCCAAACAAAATGTTGTTTTAATGAATGAAGATGAAATGGACAGTCGTTTTATTCGCTTATTCCAGATTTTAAAATTAGTGTATGACAAAAAGGAAAATGTAAATGATAAGTTGATTAGTGTGTACAGTACGCTGCAAAACATTAATGCGTCAACATTATTGATCATTGATGGCGATGGACGCGAAGTTAAGATTTACATTGGCGTCCGTTCTAAAGAAAGCGCATCCACGGCCAGCAGTGTTTTAGAAAAAAGTTTTTTAGGCAATTTTACCGGTAGCAGCCTGCGTAACATGAGGAATTCTGAAATCAGCAAGTTGATGAAGTCTATTGTAACTTCCGAGCGAACAGACATGCAACGTAATGTTTCCTGCGTTACTGTAGTACCGTCTATGCGTGATAAAGATAAAGATAAATTTGTTCAGGGTATAGAAAAATTTATTAATACCATGCAAGGGCAAAAATATACGGCGTTATTTATTGCCGAACCAATCAGCAAAGCAGACCTTGAAAGCAGGAAGCGTGGCTTTGAGGAAATGTATTCTTCACTCTCTCCGTTGATGAAAACATCTTTGGCTTATGGCGTAAATACCAGCAAAGCTGTAACCAAAGGCATGTTTGAAAATTTTGCTCATTCTATAAATAACAGCGTTTCTAATACAACTGGAAGAAGTAGTAGTACCAGTAATTCTACCACAGTTGGCAGGAGTAGCGGTTCCAGTTGGAATTTTGGTATATATGGCACTAATTCCGGAAAAAGCACGAGTAAAACGAGTGGATATACATCGGGTGAATCGTGGTCAAAATCTGTTACGTCTGGCACGGCGGATACAAAAGGATCCGGTACAAACGAGTCCGATACGCAGACAACAGGGGATTCCCGGACCATGACGGTTGAGCATCACAATAAGTCTGTCGAAGTACTGTTGAGCAAAATTGATAATCAGTTAAAGCGAATTAAAGCAAGTGAAGCGTTTGGTGTATGGGAATGTGCATCATATTTTATCGCTGATGATATTCAGACATCTGTTGTTGCCGCTAATGCGTATAAAGCATTGATGTTAGGTGATGAGACAGATGTTGAAAATTCTTTTGTAAATGTTTGGAGTATCAATGAATCGCAGGAGCAAATTGAAAAAGTTCTGGATTATATGCAGAATTGCATGCACCCGATTATAGAAATAGGGGGAGAAGATGGATTTGAAGAACAGTTTGTTACACCTGCCAACTACATAAATGGTAAAGAACTACCAATGCTGATGGGTTTGCCCCATAAATCAGTTACCGGTTTGACGGTAAGCAGTATTGCTGAATTTGGTCGCAATGTATTTATACAGAACGCAAAACCAAATAAAAAAGAGATTCGACTAGGACAGATTTATCACATGGGAAATGTGGAGGCAGGCATTGTTAATTTAGATTTAAACAGCTTTACGTCGCATTGTTTTGTTACTGGTTCAACAGGTTCAGGTAAATCTAATACTACCTACTGTTTGTTAGAAAAATTTATGGATAACAATATTCCATTTTTGGTGGTGGAACCTGCAAAAGGTGAATACAAAACAGCATTTGGAGCGGTAGAGGGAATTAACGTATTTTCTACAAACCCATCTATTGGCCAGATGTTAAAACTAAATCCATTCCGGTTTGATCCGAAAATTCATATTTTAGAACATCTGGATCGTTTGATAGAAATCTTTAATGCATGTTGGGAAATGTATGCGGCGATGCCAGCTATTTTGAAAGATGCGGTTGAACAGATTTATACAGAAAAAGGCTGGGATTTACTGAATTCAGCATATTTAGGGGCAGGTGAGCCTGTATATCCGACGTTTTCTGATTTGTTAAAAAGACTTCCGTCAATCATAAATAGTTCCAGCTATTCTTCTGATACGAAAGGCGATTATACCGGGGCTTTGGTTACCCGCGTCAATTCTCTGACCAATGGCATTTCTGGTGAAATTTTCTGTGATTGTTATGATATACCGGATAATGTGTTGTTTGATGAGAATACAATAATTGATTTAAGCCGGGTTGGCTCGGCGGAAACGAAATCCCTGATTATGGGTATTATTGTACTGAAGCTTGTTGAATACCGTATGGCGAACGCTAATGAGGCGAATCAGGGATTGCGTCATGTTACGGTCTTGGAAGAGGCACATAATCTGCTGAAACGCGTTTCACAAGGAGCGGCAGGAAGCAATGTGATTGGTAAATCTGTGGAAATGATTTGTAATAGCATTGCGGAGATGCGAACCTATGGAGAAGGTTTTGTTATTGTTGACCAGTCGCCAACTGCGGTGGATATTGCAGCAATAAAAAATACAAACACAAAAATACTTATGCGTTTACCGGAAAAAGGAGACTGTGAAGCAGTAGGCAATGCAGTGGGACTAAATGAAGATCAGATGAAGGAACTTGCCCGTCTTGGTACTGGCGTTGCAGTTGTAATGCAAAATAACTGGCTGGAGGCTGTGTTAGCAAAGATTGATGCTTTTTCAAATAAATATGAAAAAGACTTTGTGCCTGTTTCTTTTGAGCAACAACGGTTGTTCAGAGGAAAAGTGTTACAAGAGTTTATGCATCAAGTTCTTAAAGAAAAGAAAATTGATAAGGATCGATTGGTTAAAGTTATTGACGAAAGTGATATTACCGAAGATAAGAAGAAAGAAATGCGAAATTGTATAAAAAACGCTACTGACAGAATGAGCAGAAATAAAATTTCAAATGCCTATTTTGGAGAAGTGTTACTGAATGTCTCAAGGACTAGAAATCTATTTAATACAACGAAACGCTTTCTTAAAACTTCTGATGCTGAATCTCAAAGTGGAAAGAAAACATATACAGAGGAAAGCATTAAAAATTGGAAAGTGCGGTTTATAAAAGAAATTCCCAAATTTATAGACATACCTAAAGGGTATTTGGATGCAGCCTGTCAACTTCTTGTTTGTGCGGTAGGCAGTAATTCAGATAGTGATTATTTCCCTGTATTTCAATACTATCAAAATCTTAGAAATAATAGCAAACGAAGTAAAAAATGAGGTGGTGTGCTATGAACACTTTGAAACTAAAGTTAAATCCGTATAAAGATGTCAACATAATTTCTTTGGATGATAAACCTATTTCGACTTACAGCGAGTTAAGTAATTTTATGAAAGAACCTTTTTTGAAATGGGCAGACAAATTGCTGGAGACAGCAGAACGGGAACTCAATGATGAATATGATTTGGTCGTCCAGGCAGAAGAATTTGAAAGATTGTTTTTGCAAGATTTACAGAACGATTTTGATGCTTGCCAGAATTATTTTACAGAAGATTATGCTTTAAACTTAACAGCTGATGATAGATATAAAGGAATTGTTAATCTTGCAAGAAAATTCGGCATAAATTTTGGAGATTCCATAAACAAAATTAAAGTTTATCAGGAAAATTATAAAGAATTTCCCCTGTCTGATGAAGGTAATTTAGATAATTCGTTCTTATACATCTTAACAAGCGAAGCTAAAGTTGAAAATATCCCTGATGGCGACGAAGCAAAAATTATTGTAGTTCCATCAAATAAAAATGAAATTGAAACTGTTGGGCTACAGAAATTCTTATGGCGCGCAAAAGAAGATACTATTCCAGTTATTATTCATTCCATCATTAATCGGTTTGTTAAGGTTCCTGCCATTGTTTCTTTATATAAACAATTGCGACCGTTAGCAGAAAAAATGGATGAAGAAGAACTTGAAATACTGACAAATACTACGGAAATTGATTTGCGTGTAACAGTAAAACCAATTCCGCGACTTGAAGTTGGAACAACATATACAATAGAATTTAACACAATTCCTGAAGGACGGGAGATACCTCCATTAGCATGTGTTTCTTTAAGTCCAGATATTGTAAGTGTTGAAGGTTGCTCTCTTACAGCTTTACGTTCGGGTAAGGCGGAGATTGAATTCTATAAAGCAGATGAAAATATTCCTTTTGACAAAAAAATAGTAAAAACATTTAAAGATAATTTTGTACAGTCAATTGAATTAACGATTCCTGAAACCCGCATTCCTGTCGGAGGAGAAATGCAAATTTCAGCAAAGCTACTTCCGGCAGACGCAGACGATGTTGACAGTTTGGAATGGAAGGTGAACAATACTGAAAGTGCCGTAATTTCTGATACCGGATTATTAACAGCATTAGAACCAGGCGTTGTTACAGTTTCTGCAAAAACAAGAAACGTAGAAGCGAGTGGGCTGCAAATTGAAGTTATTCCTGTTGCACAAAAAATGATATTACCCTCAGACTCAATAGCATGTCATATTACAGAAAAGGTATCTTTTCCAGTGAAGGTTTATCCGGATAATTGTTTTGATAATAGTTATAAGTTTGGAAGCAGCGACGAAACTGTCGCAACAGTAGAATTAGCTTCTGATGGGGTTCCCTATATTTTAGCAACAGGAATAGGAACGTGTGAAATCGTATTCCAATCTGCAGTAGAAGGGGTTTATTCAGTTTGTAAAGTAACAGTTGCCAGCAAATTATTAGAAGAGTCTGAAAGCCATACCTGGTTAGGATTTGCGTTTGGTGCATTTTTAGTTACGTTATTCAGCAATGGGTTGTTTTCTTTCGTAGGTGTTGCAGCAACGGCATTTTGTGGATTAGCTGCAGGAAAAAATAATCGTAATGATACGACATGGGGAGTATTATTGATAATATTATCTATTGTGGCAGCTTTCTTTAAACTCTAATTATTAAAAGTTGTTAAACTCACTTTTTTAGGTTTACATTATAGCGGATAAAAGGTGCTTACAGATGAATCCTGAACATAACCATGAAAACAACGAGATACAGGAAGTTAACCAACAGAATCAGGCTGAGTTAAATGATGCAGAAAAAGAAGCGATGTTGCGAGACTTAGAAGCGAATCCGCCAACGTTGGATCATCAGGGGGAACTGGAACAGGTTGCAGGGAGAGAAAATACAGAAGGCCAAAGCGTAGAGAATAACAGCGATTTAAGTGACGAAGAAGACATTAGTGAAGATAATGATCATGAAGATATTGATGTTTCGGATGATTTGAATGTGAATGTTGATGCACAAAATGATGTTGGAGATGATAATCTGTTTGAAGAAGGAATGGGAGGAAGCGAAGATATATCAATTGGATCAGAGGATATTTCTTTAAATGAGAGCGATGATGCAAGTGAAGAAAGTCCTGAGCAGGATGGTAATGAAGGTGACGATATTTCAGAGCAGAATGATGATATAGATATAGATGTGGATGATATTTCTTTAAATGAGAGTGATGATGCAAGTGAAGAAAGTCCTGAGCAGGATGGTAACGAAGGTGACGATATTTCAGAGCAGAATGATGATATAGATATAGATGTGGATGGTATTTCTTTAAATGAGAGTAATGATGCAAGTGAAGAAAGTCCTGAGCAGGATGGTAACGAAGATGACGATATTTCAGAGCAGAATGATGATATAGATATAGATGTGGATGATATTTCTTTAAATGAGAGTGATGATGCAAGTGAAGAAAGTTCTGAGCAGGACGGTAATGAAGTTGAAGATACTTCGGAGAAGAATGATAAAATAGATGTAGATAAAGTCGCTTTGGATGATAGCGATGAACCCTCTGAAACCGATGCTGATCAGCATGGCGAAGTTGGCGAAGCGGCACCAGAACAAAAGGAAGAAACCACTGAGAGCAATTCGGAGCAGCAGGGTGAAGTTTCAAAACCAGAGCAGACCGGTGAGGCAGCTGAAGACAAGCCGGAACCGACTGGTGAGACAACTGAAGACAAGCCGGAACCGACTGGTGAGACAACTGAAGACAAGCCGGAACCGACTGGTGAGACAACTGAAGACAAGCCGGAACCGACTAGTGAGGCAGCTGAAGAGAAACCAGAACAGACTGGCGAAACAGCTGAGGACAAGCCAGAACCGACTGGTGAGGCAGTTGAGGACAAGCCGGAGCAGGCTGGTGAGGCAGCTGAAGACAAGCCGGAACCGACTGGCGAGGCAGCTGAAGACAAGCCAGAACCGACTAGTGAAGTAGCTGAAGATAAACCGGAACACAAAGATGATGTAGCTGAAGACAAGCCGGAGCAGACCGGTGAGGCCGCTGAAGATAAACCAGAACAGACCGGTGAGACAACTGAAGATAAGCCGGAACCGACTAGTGAAGCAGCTGAGGACAAGCCAGAACCGACTGGTGAGACAACTGAAGATAAGCCGGAGCAGGCCGGTGAGGCAGCTGAAGACAAGCCTGAACCAACCGGTGAAGCGGCTGAAGACAAGCCAGAACCGACTGGTGAGGCAGCTGAAGATAAACCAGAACAGACCGGTGAGACAACTGAAGACAAGCCGGAACCGACTAGTGAGGCAGCTGAAGAGAAACCGGAACAGACCGGTGAAGCGGCTGAAGAGAAACCGGAACAGACTGGTGACGTAGCTGAAGACAAGCCAGAGCAGACTGGTGACGCCGTTGAAGAGAAATCGGAACCGACTAGTGAGGCAGCTGAAGACAAGCCAGAACAGACTGGCGAAACAGCTGAGGACAAGCCAGAACCGACTGGTGAGGCAGTTGTAGACAAGCCGGAGCAGGCCGGTGAGGCGGCTGAAGACAAGCCAGAACCGATCGGTGAAGCGGCTGAAGACAAGCCAGAACCGACTGGTGAGGCAGCTGAAGAGAAACCGGAACCGACTGGTGACGTAGCTGAAGACAAGCCAGAGCAGACTGGTGACGCCGTTGAAGAGAAACCGGAACCGACTAGTGAGGCAGCTGAAGACAAGCCGGAACCGACTAGTGAAGCAGCTGAAGACAAGCCTGAACAAACTGGTGAGGCGGCTGAAGACAAGCCAGAACCGACTGGTGAGGCAGCTGAAGAGAAACCGGAACCGACTGGTGAGGCAGTTGTAGACAAGCCGGAGCAGGCCGGTGAGGAGGCTGAAGACAAGCCTGAACCAATCGGTGAAGCGGCTGAAGACAAGCCGGAACCGACTGATGAAGCAGCTGAAGATAAACCAGAACCGACTAGCGAGGCAGCCGAAGACAAGCCAGAACCGACTGGCGAAACAGCTGAAGACAAGCCAGAACCGACTGGCGAAACAGCTGAAGACAAGCCAGAACCGACTGGCGAAACAGCTGAAGACAAGCCGGAGCAGACCGGTGAGGTAGCTGAAGAGAAACCTGAACAAAAGGAAGAAGCAAGTGAGGGTAAGTCTGAACAGAATAGTGAAAATGATATCAATCGACAGGAAGATAAGCATAATAATGAAGAACGACTTGATAATGCTTCCACTAAAGCGAGTGATAATCTGGAATCATCATCGCCTTCTTCTCTGGAAAAAGGTGAGGACTCTGTTTTACAGGATAACCAAGTTCAACAAGTTGAAACTTCATACATAGGCGATGATTTTAAAGGGGAAGATAAGAATAAAAAGGAAAATACTGGCGACTCTATAGCAGGTAGCGGAAATCCACCTTCACCGCCATCCCCACCTAATGGACCACCTCCACCTCCGACTCCGCCTAATGGACCTGGTGGAGGAGGAAATCCACCAAAAGTACTGAATGAAGTTACGGAAACGCCTGCATATGATGTAGAGCGTGTAAAAGGCATGCCGTATGAGATGGGCGTCCATGAGAACGGCAAGCTGCGCCCTCTGACGAAAGAAGAAGAAGCGAAGATAGACCAGCGTCTT
>ONAV01000008.1 GCA_900315925.1 uncultured Selenomonadales bacterium
ACAGGTTCATCTCATCCAGTATGATAAACGACACGTCGTTCTTCATACTCATGTACACCGCGTCCTCGATGGTGTTGAACTGGATATCGTCCGGGTTGCTGTAGTTCGATCCGTTCACGGCGTTGTACAGTGACAACGTCCACTCTTTGTTCTCAGGATTTCCAAAAATAAATTTAAATACTCTGTCTTTATACAAGCGATTTGCTTCGGTCAACTTCATTACTCCTTTTCTTTTCCTGTTGTCCTGAACAATGCTAATATAAAGAATATCTGGCTCATTTCTATTGTAAATCCAGACACCGTTGTTTGCAAGGTGATTTTCATTCATTTCTCTGAATTATCTGTGAAGCTTAGAGTCCTATATAGTAAAAACTGCGGCCTGCCATTACTGACAGGCCACAGTGAAAACATTACCCGGTTTTTAATTTTTAACCTTGAATCCAGAAGAATTATTGAATTTTAATCCTCCCTGCACCGTACGGGTCTTCATACCCTTCCTTGATTTTAGCATCCAGATGGTTCTGTACATATTCCATGATGGCGTCCACATCGGTCATCACGGCGTCAAGGGTTATGTTGCAACCCTTAAACATGGCCATGCCGCTTCCACCGTCTTTTAAAATATAGCTGGTGCCACCCACCTTATAGATTTTCTTCAAATCAACAGGCTGCCCGTTGATCATCACATCTTTGACCCGACGCGGACCTTTTACTTCGACAAAACCGCCCTTCACATCTTTCACTACGCCGGAAGGCACGGAAGAATCAATGGTGTACGTCAGTCCGGAAACATGCAGGAACCCGCCGCTTTCTTCCGGATAATTCACAACGCCCACTTCCAGCGCGTCTATAATCTGCTGACCGGTCGCTTCCACTACCGTACACATGTTGATAAAAGGAAAAGCTTCCAGCAGGTCATTATAAGAAAAAACTCCCGGTTTAATGGTCTTGCGAATCGAGCCGCCGTTGACGATGGAAAGGTCGGTATTCAGCACAAAGCGATACGCATCCGCAACCAAGTCTCCCAAATTGGTTTCCCCGTTGCGCACCCGGCGTTTACCGGTAGTCGGGTCATCACTGGTAAGCGTTACCAGCGTTTCCCCCACCGGCTGGTTCAGAATCGCGTCAAACCGTTTGTTTTCCCTGGCAACCAGTGCCGTAACTTTGGAATCTGCAGCCGGCAGCTTTTTAATCAGAGTGGAAGAAAGGGTGCCGTCTTCCTGAATCACAAGCTGCCCCAACGCCTGCAGTTTAGTTCCTGTCTGGGTTACCAGCACCTCTTTGCCAATGGAATTGATAACCTTATGAGGCGGTTCATATTGTTCATGGGAATGACCGTCGATTACTGCATCAATATTATATGTATGGGCCGCTATGGCTCCGCTGGACCATTTCGGCAGGGCACCGTTCGTTCCCAGATGACCGACGAGAATTACATAATCAGCCCCTTCTTTACGCACCCTGTCCACGGTCTCCTGCAACGCCTTGTACAGTTTCAGACCGCTTTCATCTTCCAAAAAGCCGTAGATGAACTTCCCGTTTTTATCCTGAAAATATTTCGGTGTGGAACTGGTCAGTGTCTGCGGTTGTTTCCCAGCGCCAATATTTTGTAAGGCGGCAACACCAGTTTCCGGGTCTTGATATCAATCAGGTTGGCACAATAATAACCACATTTCATCCGGGAAGCAAGCTTCAAAAACTGCTCCATGCCATAATCAAATTCATGGTTGCCCGGAATAGCAAAATCATAACCGGCTGCATTCATAATCGATACGATGGATTCGCCGTTTGAAAGTTTGCCGAGAGGAGTTCCCTGAACGGCGTCTCCCGCATCCACCAGCACAACGGGGTGCCCTTTTTTCTGCAGCTCTTTTTTGTATTGCGCGACCTTGTCGATCCCCAGGTTGTCGCTTACACCGCAATGGATATAAAACCAACGCGCTTTTTCAGGTCAAACATGGAATCATCCTTTCCCGTGTTCTAACTTCTTAATAAGAGCAGACACTCTGATATCATAACTTTCATTTTTTCTATGCCCGGAAAAACGTAACAACGAGCAAACAAAAACAGCCGCTCCCCCACATGTTACGGGAACAGCTGTCTCTTCACACTTTACGGAAACAGCAGCTCCGCCACATGGACTGCACGCTTTCCTTCCGGCAGCCCCTGCACCAGCCCGCTAAGGCAGGAGTTGCAGTAACAGGCCACCCGTTCCGTTGTAAAACGCTGACAGTAATTTTTAAGATATGCGTCAATCTCTTCCGGAGATTTGGACTGCATATCCTTTTTAATTTCAGCAAAACGCATCGGCGCCAGCGTAAAATTGTCAGGACGCATGGAACCGAACAAAAAGCCGCCGTCAAAGTTGACCTCTTCTTCCGTACCCGGAAGTTCCACGACTTCCACATTCATTTTGCGGAGTACGCTGCGCACCGCCGCCTTTTCCGTTTCTTTTGCTTTGGCGCGGTAGCAGTCCTGCAATGTGATGCGCTCCCCTTTATAATCCGGGAACGGAAAATCCGGCAGGCTGTCGATGAATTCATACAGGCTGATCACCTTTGCAGCAGGCCGGTTTTCCCCGATAATTATGCTGCAGGTCTCGCAAATAGTGATTGCAATATCATTCCAGCCCGACAAAGCTTTATGCCCCGGACGGCAGCAACCCACCACGCGCACCCCTTTCGAGGCCATATAGCTTTTTACCTTTTCAGAAGTCTCCGGCCTCATCTGGGTAAACTTACAACTTGGAAAATAGTATTTCATTCTGCGTTCTTCTCTCTTTCCTGAGCCATACGCTTCTTGTAATTAACAATATCATTGAGAACTTCATCATAGAAGGTATATTGATTCCGTCCCTGTTCCTTGCTCCAATACATGGCATCGTCGCTCTGATGCAACAGCATATCCAGGTCGGCATGTTCATTTTCCGTTTTTGCAATACCGATACTCATAGACAGCGGACGCATCCGATCGTCACTCCGGAAATATTCCTTCAGGTCATGCATCACATGTTCCATCTGTTCCCGGACCACGTTCCGGTCATTGACGTTAAACAGCGCCACCACAAATTCATCGCCGCCCATACGGGTGATAAACCCTTCGGTAAAGTTTTTACGCAACAGATTCGCTATTGCTTTCAGCGCCTCATCGCCTACCTGATGGCCGTACGTATCGTTTATATATTTGAAATGGTCCAGGTCGATGCAGCAAAGGGTCAAAAACGACTGGGATAGTACTCTTCCTTATGAGCTGATCAGCCGGTTTGACTGTATTTTGTTGCTGTATGCAACCACTTATAAATATTATAGTATAAATCAGATTATAAATAAAGAGTCCATTGAGTGAATTTTATGCATATATCAGCAACCAGAAACATATCTGCCTTAACACACCTACAGCAGCGTGGCAAACACCGAAGCCGCCACTACGGTCAGAATACCTGCCAGCGCAATGGACAGCGAACTCATGGCGCCTTCCACTTCCCCCATCTCCAACGCTTTCACGGTACCCATGGCATGGCTGGAACAGCCAATGGCAATCCCTTTGGCAATGGGTTCCTGAATGCCGAACATCTTGCAGACCGTTTCCGCAAACATATTGCCGAGAATACCGGATATGACGATGGAGGCTACCGTGATCGCCACATAACCGCCCAGTTCCTCAGCGACCCCAATGCCAATAGGAGTTGTAATGGATTTGGGCAGCATGGTCACATAGGCGGTGCGGCTCAGCCCAAAGAAACGGGAAAAGCCCAGCACCGAAACCATAGTAACGATAACGCTGGACGCGATTCCGAACATGACAGCCTTAAAATTTCGTTTCAGTGCATCCAGCTGACGGTACAGTGGTACCGCCAGGCAGATGGTGGCCGGCGTCATCAGGTAGCTGATGTAATTCGCGCTGTTGTTGTATGTCTGGTATTCAATTCCGAAAACACGCAGGAACAAAATCGTAAAGACGATGGCTATCAGCAGCGGATTCACCAGCGTATGCTTCACCTTCTGTTTCAGAAACATGCCGACGCCATAAAAGAACAGCGTGATGAATATGCCAAAAAATGTGGAAGTTTGCCAGAATGTATTCATAAATCAGGTTTCCTTTATAGTTTAAGTTTTATAGTTTAAGTATTTCAGTAAAACGGTTCATCGTCTTCGCAATACCGTTTTACAATTTGCGTTTCGTAATGACACACGCCATTATGTGTTTTCATCTGTGTACCTGCGGGAAAGGCGGAGGAACCACTGGGTGATCCGTCCCGTGGCGACCATGACAATCAACGTGACTGCAATGATAATCGTAACGTACGCTGTCAGAGAAGACCGCAATTCATTCCAGGCATCGATCAGTCCCACTGCAGCAGGAATAAACAGCAGCGGCATAATGAAAATCAGAAAATCCGCTACTTCTTTCACATCATCCACTTGCAGGGTCTTCTGTTCCAACAGAAGAAACAACAGCAGAATACCATAAATGCTGGCCGGAATCGGAAATGGAATCAGCGCGTGCAGCACTTCGCCGATGAACGACAACGCAATAATAATAGTAAATTGTTTAAACAGTTTCAAGGTGAACAGCTCCGTTCCTATTACACTTTTCAAGTTGTACCATTTTATCACAATATCGGCAAGATTTCCATGTTTGTCAGCATCTGTCTGGCAGATTTTGCCGATAAAACAAGGTTGGTCGTAAAAACGACCAACCTTGGTGTGCAAACACGCATGGTTACTGGGATTTTGCCCCACTACTTCTTAACATTATAGGATAGACAATTTATATGTCTGTACAGGCGAAGCCGTCAGATACAAATGTCGAACTGTATGAGAGTGAAGGCTCAGGTTTTCCCCGGTTTTCCACCCTATAAAATAACTCCCAAAATACATGGAAACGCATTCCGGGAATTACTCACCTTCTTCCCATAATTTACGTAAAACCAGTCGTTATCAGTCGATTTTTATGGTAAAATTGATTGTAGTAACGCAAGCATTAAAAAAGCTCTTCAACCAGAGTTACAGAGCAGATTATCAGCTTGGTGCGCCTGAGACGAATCGAACGTCCGCACCCGGTTCCGGAGAGCATGCAGTTGTATCTCCTACCCCTGCATGAATACTGTATTTGCTATCGCCTTCAAAACCTTGTGGCCCCGTTTTGTGGCCCCGTTTGATTGATATATATCGGCCTTTGGGTGTCTTTTAAGCAAAAATCCCGTTCCTTTCTCTAAATACATTTTAGCACATTCCACTATTATTCTTCCCTGTACCACGACCCTAATCTCTGTCAATAAAAAAAAGAAGAACCAGGGGCAAATGCGACAGGAAGCAAAACAAAATTTTCATATCACCAAAAAGCTATTTTAATACAATAACCGGTTAGGTATCGTACCCAACCGGTTATTAAATTATTTACAAAAGTCGGCGGATACCCAACCTTCTTTGCCATTCGCACGGCGAACCTTGTACCAACCATTTTTGCTTTCCAAAATAGCAACTTTTTCGCCTTTATCGAAATATCCTAATACGCTCGAATTAAGGTTGCCCGCATCACGCATACGTACTTCCGTACCTGTAATTACGCCTGTCTTATCGCCATTAACGGTTTCTGCTGTTTCGGCCTTTTGCGATTTGCTATCATTCTTTTTAGATGTTTCCTTCCAAGGCGCGTTCTCATCAGCAGGGGCGGTAAAGTCGCGGTTGTACCGAGACTCTTTATCTAACTCCGCATTAACCTCGCCTTTAAGAGCCTTTTCTCTTACATCTTTACGAACAACCTCTTTGTTCCAATTCCAGTCTTCTTTCGGCGCCCTGCCTTTAAAACCAGGTGTAGGTTCAACATAATGAAGCTGTTTTCCCTTTTCTTTGTTGAACATAACACGCCAGTCAGCAGCCCGCTTTATCCATTCTTTGTTATCGCTTGCTTTTGCTATCTTTTCAACTTTCTGAAGGGAAATTTCAGCATCAGGCACAACATCTTTTAACCTGTAAAAACGACGCAATGAGTCATTATACAGTGCTTCATTTTCACCGTTTCGCAAATGTTTGGACTCGTCTTTTTGCGTTTCCGTGTCTATAATAACTATCTCGCCCCAACGGTTCTCAAACTCCTGACATGCCTTTTTCCATTCGTCCTCTTTGTTGGCACACCCGCTGAACAGAACAGACAGCACCATCATCATAACGCCCAACACTTTTACAACGGTTTTTGAACTTCTTGTTGCTAACATCTTTTTTACTCCTTTTGACATTAACACTATAAACTAATAATCACGGAAACGTATAATCTTCATATGCCGTTCGCAAAGCACCATAATTACTCAAAAAGATATATACGTAACATTACATTATCATTTTATTATTTTCATTATATGCTGTCAATTCATTTTAATATAAATTTTATCATAAATTAGATAGAACACATACTTTTAGAATAGCCTATTCTCTTATTCTTCTTCTAAGTATTGATAATAAAAAAGTCGAACGTGTTATATACGACCGACTTCCTTTATTTGTTTTCATTCGTTATTCATTTCAACATTTTCTTATTTTTATTGACCCCTGTTTATCTCTATGTTGTCTCTTTGCATATGGCTACGACCACGTTTCAGTATCTTATGACCAGCCTCTGCATCAAGACGGTCGTCAATATCAGGATACTGTTCCTTCAACAACTTCAGCTTAATGTCATCCTTTTTCTTCCGAACAACAGATGATGAACCAAACTCAACATACAGTGCGTCCACTTCATTCCTTGCTTCCGCAACCAACTTTGATGCTTCACTACGGGCATCGTCACGAATCTTGTCCGCATCGTGACGAGCGTTCTGCAGAACGGTCTTTACATCTGCAATCTGCCGTGCCAGTCTTTCTTTCTCCGTCCGGGCTTCATCTGCCAACCGCTTATAGCGCCTTTGCTCATCGGCATTCTGCAGCTTTGCTTTCAATAAGGCGACATCCGCCTGTTCAGAAGCCAATCTCTTTTCCCTTTCCTCTATAGCAATTTCCCGCTGTTTGAACTCATAATCCGTCCGCTTCTTCTGTTCCTTAATGCCAAATCCAGCACTGTGTACCATGGCCTCCAAGTTCTTTATCATAGCATCCTTAACGGCAGACTCTTTCAGCATATCCTTTATGATACCACGCACTTCCGATTCCGAATAATACACGCCCTTAAAAGGAATACTAATCCCCTGCACCATATCCAACGGATTCTCTGCATTCTTCATCAGTTTACCGATTTCGCTCCGCAGAATCCGGTGACGCTTCCGATATTCCACCATAGACTCGCCCTTCGTCTTCTTGCCATCGACCTCAAAGCTATCACCAGGGATTCGTTGTATACCGTGAACCAACATAATTGATTCCAGCATTCGGTCAAGGTCAGCATTGAAAGCCTGCTTAATGTTATCTTCCTTCTTCCGATTATACGGCACACCCACACGGTCCAACGCTTCGGCCAACGCATCGCAGAGCTTCACCTGCGTCCTCAACCCACGTTTGTTAGTATGACAGAAAGGGACATATTGCAGTTGCAAATGAGGCGTACTTTCGTCATTATGGATTACAGCAAGCGTGACAACGAGGTTTGGATACCGTTCCTCGAACTGCTCAACAAATTCACGATACACTTCATTACTAATGACCGAAAGCTTTGGCTGGACCTTACGACCGTTATCATCAACAACCCACGACTCATTGGTATCCATATTGCCCATCTGCGTTGTTATATCATTCCACAGACGGGGTCTGGATGCACTGTTACCAGCACTTTCTCCCTTAACAATATCTGCCATATATCCCTCCACGCTCTTCAGCCTACCATGCCGACCTTCCGACAGTTGTTTTGCATTATAATCGTCAATGGCGCTGCCTACATGCTCCTGATATACGGACTGAACATTACGGTTCACCAATACTTTATTCCAAATCGTCCTGTCCTTATCAATGTGTTGAGCATAATCCACATACGGAAGCCCCGTCTCCTCATCCATACGAAGGGCTTCCTTGCGGGTCGAACGCGGTTTATCGTTCTTGCTTAAACTATTACTCGCCGTCAACTGATACATATCATACACATCCTTTCGCTACGATTAACATCATGCTTCCCTGTGAGGGAAGCCGCAATCCCCACAATGGCACGCCATTGTAGGTATGCGCCCCTCACGGGGGAAATCACAATTCACTATCCATATACGATTATTTACTAACATCAGATGTTGTACTATCAGGTTCAGTACCCTGCAATCCTTTTACATGTAACGCAAACCTCTTCCTGCAATCAGCATCTGACAGAATCCATTGCAACGCAAGAGTCCTGACAGAATTCAAAGAAAGGCCATTCGTATTGCATTTAGCACTCCTCAATAGAGACATTGCAGCGTCACGGTCTCGTTTATCGAGCATCCGCTTAGTATTTTCCTTCTTTGCACGTGCAACGGCCTTATCCGCATCTTTCATCTGTTTCTGCATAAGCAAATTCCTCTGGTCTTCCGTAAGACCTTCCCACATAGCATTAAACATCTTTGAAAACTCTTTGTTATTCATATTCATTCCACCTTTCCATTAAACTATCATCATCATAACAAAAAGACCTGTTTTCTTTGAAATCAAACTTTTTCCTTCACGGATAATACTCCAACGGTCCGTCCTCATCGGTCCTTAATACACCCGACGCGGCGGGTGTACTTTTTCTTCATCGGGCCGATCCTACGGAGCGGCCCGTCATCACATCCGAATCATGCGACACCATGAACAAGAAGTTCACTGGTCATGGTCAAACAACTTTTTCCTGTTTCAGGTATGCCCGTACCTTCATACTGATATAGGTATGTGCATTGAATTGTGTTTCCACTATGGCCATCGCTTGGCTCATATTCATATCGTCCTTCAAAAAGCCCTGCACTTGCTTACAAAACTCCATTTTCATGGATTCATCTATAAGCTTCGCACTATTCTTATGCATCCACGAATCAACTGCCTGCTCGGCCGTAATAGGGCAAAACTCCTTCGGAAGCAATTGTGCCTCGTCAATCGCCGGCACCGTCGTCTCTTTTGGGATAGAATTGACAAGTAAAGTCATATTCTTGTGTTGTGCCTCTCTGTTATCGGATTTAATCAGTGCGATAATATTATTATCAAGACGCTTTACGGTTTTAAAATCTTCAAACCCACGTGGGGTACCCAGGCCGTAGATACCCTCATTCACCATCAGTTCGTAGTCTGCCTCGCGGACGATAATCCACAGGCCAAACCTGCGCGTCACCTGCCGATAATCCTCCTCTACCGTCTCAAGTTGGTCCTTGGGTTTAGTTAGTTGGAGAGCGAACTCCCTAAAAGGAACCACGGAATTCATTATATTGACACAGTTCAACAGCTTTGTAGTTGCGTATTTGATGTTGTAGTCAAGGTCCTTTGGATGCGGGTCCAAAGCGGCAAAGGTAGCACCGCGACCACCAAACAGGGACATCAGTGCTCCTGGTCGTACATCCTCCCATATGACTATTTGTTGCCCATCATACCCTTGCAGACCCGAACGCGAATCACCGACACTGAAATACATCTCACGGTCCCGCACCTCATCGTAGTCGCTCCTATCAGGGTTCAACATACGCCAAAAGCATCGAGCTAGCATTATCGATAACGCCCCTTTACCGTACCCACCCAAACCCTCGATGTAAATATTGATTAGTTGCTCCGGAGGTCTCTGCTTGATTAGGTACTCACCCCGCAGGCGCTTGAATATCGGACTGTATTGCGTATAAATCTCACGAACATGTTCGTCCTTATCAGCCCAACGTCGCAGAGCATCAATGGTCATACCATCTTTGTACACAGCGGAACGCATCGAAATATATAATCGTTTTTCGTCATCACCGAAAGCCTTGCGTCTTTCCAAGTACTCATTAATGCGTTTTCGGAAGTCAAAATTCGCATGCACTTCATCATCGGCATAGACATGCTTCCCCAACATCTGCTGCTTCTCTTCTTCGTGTGTCAGATATCGAACGGCATCAATGAAAGCGCCTTTTCCGTTTTTGATTTCTATCATATTTGCCGGCACACCGAACCACTTGGCAACATAACCGACATCCAACGCTTTACTACCGCCTGATACAACGATATGCACATGCGGCTGTTTTAAATCCCCCACTACCCTCTTACCACTCACAACCTCGTCATCGGTATCAGTGTAAACATCTTTATCGTGCAATATCCACGCATATTCTTTTATAGACCGTTTTGCTTCTAACACATTAGTGATTCTATTCTGCCTAATTCGATAGTCGTCCGCACGGAAGCGATATTCAGGATTGGATTGCCGTCGTACCCATGCCTCTTCCGTATAAATTTGCGTTACAATTTCCAATACACGTCCACTAATGCTTTTCCCCTGTGCTTGTTTTTTTCCGTTTCCATTAGCATCATCCATTATAGCAGCCTCCGTTTATACTTTTTTATGTTTTTAGAACAAATACCTATATTATGTTGTGTTTAATTTATTATTAAACGCAATTTAATCAATTAAAAACTTTTGGTACAGTTGGTACAGTTTTCTTCCGAAATGAAGAATCCATCAATCAAGCATATTCGGATATGTTTTTGGTACAGTTGGTACAGTCGCTACCCACAAGCCCAAGGGGTAGCGCCTGTGTGTATTCCGTATCATTTTTGGTACAGTTGATACATCATTATCCCAAAAATTCAGTAATTACATTATTCTAAATATACTCTACTTGAACTTCTTCATGTCTTCCAAAAACTGCTGTTGCTGTTCTTTCTTCCCCTGCTGTACCTTTGGTTCCAGTTTCACGTTACGATGTCGCCGGACGGTAAGGGTGTACAACTCATCTACAGCCCGGTCATAATCAATCAAAAATTTCTTGTCTCCATGGCGCCAACAGGTTAAATATCCAGCCCTACAGTAGTCTCTTATCAACCGTAGCGGAAACCCCGTTTTCTCTGCGAACTCTTGAGTCGATACAATCTTTTTTTGTTGTTCATGCTGTTCCTGTTCATTTGATAAGAACCATTCAGCTTGGCATTTGCGACCAGGCCGTATATCCCTGTAGTTTTTCAGTTCTATCATAGCCAATACCACCTTTCCAACATCTTTTGATTTCATAATATCAAAAAACCCTGTTTTTCTAAAAACTTGTCAACATAAAACGCAGCAACATTTCAAGAAAAACAGACTTTTTTGCTAAAATATGTAAAACGCAATAAACAGGCATTGACGTCACTGGCTAAATCGCGTATCCTAAAAAGGCCGCGACCTCGGATGGAGACAGATGTTAAAGCCCATCGGAAAGGAGAATAATACAATGACTAGACGATATGGAACGGGAAAAGTTAAGCATGATACTGTCCGACATGTATATCGGGCACGGTGGAAAGATGAAACCGGGAAAGAACATTCCAAGTCCTTTCCGCTTTCTCCAAAAGGATATGCAGACGCAAACGAATTTCTGGACTCACTTAATTTGCAAAAGAAACAAGGTTTCAGCGTTGGCACAGCAAAAACATTGGGAGAAGCCATAACAGAACTGTTCGAAATTGAAAAGCAGGTCCGACCCGGATACCGACAGTCCAGCAGAACACGGGATGTGCAGGCGGCAGAAAAATTAGCTACACTATCAAGTATCCCGTTGGACAGATTGACTGACGATGACATCAATTCCCTCTATAACAAAATGCGTAATGGAGAAAAGCCATTCCACAAAAAATACGCACCATCAACCATCAAAAAAACTCACATTATCCTAAAAGCCGTTTTTAAGCGTGCCTGTCGTGGAAAGAACAGGCTTTCATACAATCCCATGGACAGCGTTTCCTGTCCTCAAATTCCCGAGTCGGAAGCTGATTTCTACACGGATTCTGACCTTGAAAAGATTTTCGCCGGATTGGACTTTATTGCCAATAACAAGTACAACGGCAGCCAGCATAATTACTCTATTTTCTTTCGTTTACTTGCCACCAACGGTCTCCGCGTTGGAGAAGCTTGCGCACTGATGTGGGAGGATATAAATTGGGATAACAGAACTATTTCCATCAAGCGTTCCTGGGATAAAACAAGACGCTGTTTCAATCCCCCAAAAACCAAACGTGGATTCCGCACCCTGCAAGTTTTTAGCGATAAGGTATGGTCATACCTTTTAGAACATCGACAGAAATCCGGACTGATTTTCCACACAAGAAATGACCTACCTTTGGGGTACACAAACATAAAAGACACACTCAAAAAGGCAAAGGACATTTCAGGTGTTAATCACGGCAACATCCACAGCTTCCGCCACACGGCTATAACCAATTGGCTATATCAAAACAATGGCAACATTTTAGAGGCGGCCGACATGGCTGGACATAAAGACCCAACAGTGACCGCAACCATATACCGCCATGTCTTACAGGAAATCAATGCTAAAAACCAAACGAAGTACAGATGTGCATAAAATCAAATAAGCCGTCCATACTGGACGGCTTTTCTTTTGTGGTCCCATTTTCGTTATCCTATTATTTCCGTGTCGCATTTATACTCTGTTTCGTGGCCCCGATGTGTGGCCCCGTTTACCAAAAATAAAGTCGCAATTAGTCGTAATTAGTCGATTTTTATGGTAAAATTGATTGTAGTAATGTGAGCATTAAAAAAGCCCTGCAACCACAGTTACAGAGCAGATTATCCGTTGGTGCGCCTGAGACGAATCGAACGTCCGCACCCGGTTCCGGAGACCGGTGCTCTATCCACTGAGCTACAGGCGCATGTTAAATTGTACAAATGGTATTATAGCACAGTTTGTCGTTTGTAGCAAATATTTTTATTGTTTTTTTTACTGAGGAAGCATTATGTGGCAGTATGTTAAACGCTATGCGCATTTCGCGATTATCGCCGCGCTGTTCATGGGCGGCGAAGTGCTGATGGATTTAATTCAGCCGGGTCTCATGCGCCGCATAGTGGACGACGGGGTGCTGGGCCTGAACAATAACGGCGTGGGCAATCTGGAACTGATCTGGCGTTTAGGCGTCCAGATGATCGGCATGGTGCTCATCGGCTGCTGCTTCGGTTCCCTGAACAATGTGTTCGTCAACATGGCCAGCCAGAATATGGGCAACGACCTTCGCAAGGACATGTTCCGGAAGATTATGACGTTCTCTTTCCCCCAGATCGATGCCTTCGGCGCCGGTTCTCTCATCACCCGCATCACCAACGACGTGACCCAGGTGGAACGGCTCATCGCCCAGTTTGTACGGGGCATGGTACGCACGGTACTGATGACCATCGGCAGCCTGTATTTCATGTTCACCCTGAGCCCCGATTTCGCCTTCATCGTGCTGGGCGCCCTGCCCTTCATCATCGGCGCCATGTATTTCGCTCTGCGCAAATTGAACCCGCTGTTTACCCTTCAACAGGAAAAACTGGATGTTGTGAACGACATGCTGCAGGAGGATATCTCCGCTATCCGCATCATCAAGGCCTGCGTGCGGGAAACCTACGAGAAGCTTCGCTTCGGCAAAGCCAACGACGATTTGATTAAAACACAGCTGAAGGTTCTGCTGACCCTCGCCTTTCTGAATCCCCTTGTCAACATGGTAATGAACCTGAGCGTCGCGGCTATCCTCTGGTACGGCGCCAGGGATGTGATGGAAGGCGCCGCTTCCCCCGGCAGTATCATGGCGGCCATCACTTACACGACACAGCTGTTAATGGGCATCATGATGCTGATGATGCTGTTCCAGAACATTTCCCGCGGTTTCATTTCCTGGAAACGGCTGGCAACAGTGCTGCATCTGGAGCCGGAAATTCAGGACGGAAAGTTTGAAGACAAAGATTGCAGCAACGTTTCTGATTTTAGTTTTGAAAATGCTGACGCAGCTGGACAACGTTCAGAAAACACAACAAAAATAATAAACACACAGGGCCGCATCGAATTTGTAAACGTTTCCTTTACCTACCCCGGCAGCCAGAAACCGGTGCTAGAACATATCAATCTCACCATCAATCCGGGCGAAACCATTGCCATAATGGGTTCTACCGGCAGCGGGAAGACCACGCTGATCAATCTGATTCCCCGTTTTTATGACGTAACGGAAGGCAGCGTTCGCATCGACGGTGTGGATGTTCGGGACTATAAAGTCAGCTCCTTGCGTCGTAGAATCGCTATCGCGCTGCAAAAGAGCGAACTCTTCAGCACCTCAATTAAAGAAAACATTGCCTGGGGCAGACGCGAATTGGATGAAACCAAAACCGAAACGGCAACAACTTGCGATAGCAACACCGGAACGGCAACAACTTGCGATAGCAAAACCGGAACAGCAATAACTGATAAAACAAAAACCGGAACGGCATCGCCTGATGAATTGCGGGGCAATGTTTTCCAACCTAATGAAACGAATCTAACAGAAAGTGACACACAGTCAAATACTGCCGCTGACGCGGACATCGAACGCGCCGCCCGCATCGCCCAGGTCCACGAGTTCATCGCGCCGCTGGAACAGGGTTACGATACCGTTGTGGCCGAGCGGGGCATGAGCCTCTCCGGCGGACAGAAGCAGCGCATTGCGTTAGCCCGGGCCGTTTTGAAAGGCTCGCCCATTATGATTTTTGACGATGCCACCAGCGCACTGGATTTGAAAACGGAAGCCAACTTTTACAATGAGCTGGCAAAGACCAGTCCCCAAAGCACAAAAATTATCGTAGCGCAGCGCATCGCCTCCGTCCGTCGCGCCAATCGCATTTTAATTCTGGAAAGTGGAAAGATTGTCGCGGAAGGAACACACAGGGAATTATTAAAGAGCTGCGAAATCTATCAGGACATTTACCAGTCTCAGGTCGGCGACATTGCGCAACACGAAAACGCAACGCAAACTGAAAACGCAAATACCACACAGCCAAAAGCAAACACTACAAGTAAAGAAGCGGATGCTTCTGCAAAAGGCGGTGAGCGGGCATGAGTAAAAACGTAAAGACCCAGACCCCGCAGCCCGGTATCGGCCCCCGCCGCGGCAACATGTTCTCGGAAACGGAATACGCGAAAGACATCAGCTGGACCCTGAAGCGCATCGGCCTCTATTTTGTAAAAGAGAAAAAACTGATCTTCGGTATGCTCACTGCGGTACTGGGCGGCACCCTTGCGAGGATTTACGCCCCCATGCTGCAAAGCAACGCCGTGGATATCATCGCCGGACAACGCAGCGGCGACTTGCAAACAACCATTGCCTTTATGCTCGCCACTTATTTAATGATAAGTCTCCTGCGAATGGCCCAGGGCGTGTTCAGCGCAAAGCTGAGCCTGCGCATCGTCAGGCAGTTCCGGGAAGAACTGTTCGGCAAGGTCATCGACCTGCCCGTAAAGTATACGGATACCCATTCCCACGGCGACGTGATGAGCCGGATGACCAACGACGTGGAAAACATTTCCACTACCGTTTCCCAGGCCCTGCCCTCTTTGTTCAGCGGTGTGCTGACCATCATCGGCACGGCTGCCATCATGCTCTGGCTCTGCTGGCAGCTGGCCCTGTTAAGCTGCGGCACCATCTTCCTCACCGTAATCGTCACCCGTCTGTTATCGTCCTTTGTCCGCAAATATTCCAAAGAGCGCCAGACCTTATTGGGCAGTATGAACGGAACCGTGGAAGAAATCGTCAACGGGTACCGCACGGTTGTCGCCTACAATCAGCAGGACAAATCGGCGGAACGGTTCTGCGATGTTTCCGACAAACTGACCAAAGCCGGTATCCGCACCGAAGTCTGCAGCGGCGTCATGGGTCCTGTGATGAACTGTATCGGCAACATCGGCTTTGTGGTCATCGCAGCCTTTGGCGGTTACTTCGCCATCCACGGCATGATCTCCGTGGGCGTCATCTCCGCCTTCATCGTGTACGCCAAACAGTTCAGCCGTCCCATCAATGAAATCGCCCAAATCTACGGGCAGCTGCAGTCCGCCATCGCCGGCGCGGAACGTGTCTTCCAGGTGCTGGACGAAACCAGCGAGGACCTGTACGGTCTGGTGTGGGAAGATCAGGAACGGGTCTCCGTACGTTTCGAAGACGTGGAATTCGGTTACGTGAAAGGCAAACCGGTACTGAAGAACTTCAACCTTACGATTCCGGCAGGCAAAAAAGTAGCGCTGGTGGGTTCCACCGGCAGCGGAAAGTCCACCGTGGTCAATCTGCTGATGCGTTACTACGATGCCGACAAAGGAGCTATCTGGATCAACGACCAGAATGTGGAAGAAATCACCCGGGACAGCCTGCGGAAACATGTGGGCATCGTGCTGCAGGATACGGTTCTCTTCTCCGATTCCATCCATCATAACCTGCAATACGCCAACGAAAATGCGACCGCAGAAGAGATTAAAAAAGCAGCGGAGATGAGCCGTTGCCATGAAATGATTGAACTGTTGCCGCAAGGATATGAAACTCTGCTGACGGGAGCCGGGGAAAACATCAGCCAGGGCCAGCGACAGTTGCTGGCCATCGCCCGGGCCTTCGTGGCAAATCCCCGCATCCTGATTCTGGACGAAGCCACCTCCAATGTAGACACAAGAACAGAAAAAGCCATCCAGGACGCCATGCAGGAAGTGATGAAAGGGCGCACCAGCATCGTCATCGCCCACCGTCTCTCCACCATCCGGGACGCGGACCTGATCGTGGTACTGGATCAGGGACGAATCGTGGAACAGGGAAATCACGACGAACTGCTGGCCCGCAAGCAGAAATATTATGATTTATACATGACGCAATACGCCGGCTTCGCTACGTAACTACCCATTACCGAAACAGGCATCAAAATCTTTTCGTTTTCAACATTATAAAACTCCGGACAGCTTCCGCGGTCCGGAGTTTTTCACGTTACGGTGTTTCCCGTTTATAACCTTTATGAATTCCCTTTTACCACACAGCAGCGTTCATGCCGTTTACAGAATGGCGCCGGTCAGACGAACCGTTCACGCCCTCGTCTTCGCGCCCATGGCTTTTAACTGCATCTTGCGTTTATACATCAGGGCATCGGCCCGTTCAAAGACGTCATGTACATTTTTGTCCTGTCCCGGCACAAAATCGGTAAGACCCACGGATACGACCACTTTTCCTTCTACTTTTACGTTTGCCTCTACCTGCCGGTTAAAAGCCTCCACACAATCATGGCGTCCTTCAAAACCCTGGTTCTCCAAAATCGCTACGAACTCGTCGCCGCCGGTACGGAACACCGGACTGTGTTTAAAGTTCTCACAAATCAACTTACTGGCAGCGCAGATGTATTCGTCCCCCGCCTTGTGCCCGTAGGTGTCGTTGATATGTTTCAGTCCGTTCACGTCGCAGACCAGCATGGCAAATTGCTTTATGGCTCCGGACCCGATCAGCTCGTCCAGCCGGCTCACCTCATCCACATACGCCTGCTTGCTCTTTACACCGGTCATGGCATCCCGATAGGCCAGCTTCTGAACATGGCCCAGCTCGGCCTCTGTTTCCTCCGTTCTCCGCTGCACGATGGCATAATTGGTGAAAAACATGCCCAGAGAGAACATGATCAGTATCAGGACAACCGAATTTTTGCGGGACCCTCGGACGACGTAATCCTGCTTTTTTGAATTCATGAAATCTTCTTCTCCCATTTCATAGGCGGCCGCATTGGCCTCGCCCCTGTAGAAACCGCGGATCTCCGACATGGTTTTTTCTGCAAAGTCCTGGTCCGACTGCCGCATCCAGCTCATGGACATAAACACGATAATCGCCATCAGGGCAACCCAGGCCACCACAGAACGTCCGAAGACCTTGGCATAGTCGCGGTGCAGTACATTGCGCAGGAACAGAAAACCGCACACGGACCAGATAGTGATCAGGAAATAAGTCTCTGTTGCCAGCTGTTCAAAGTTGTTCAGTTCCGGGAAAAGCTGTAACAGGGCAAATACGGCCATGATTGCCACGCCCACAAAACCTGTGCAGTGCTCCGTCCGGTCTCCCCGTTCCCCTGCCAGCTTATAGGCTGCAGCAGAAATCAGACCATACACAATGATGGCGGAAATGGTCAGCACGTCAACGATCCAGCCTACGGCGGTGCGGCCCAGCAGCGGAATCGGCAGCGACAGCAGCAGGACCAATTCCACGGCCCGCTCCGGATTCCTGCGCTGGTTCAGTTCCGCAAACCGTTCAGGCAGGATGTCGTCCTTGGCTACACTGTAGAACAGACGGCTCAGCGCCACCGTGTTGCCGATGAGGCTGGTCATTACCAGAGAAAACAGCGCCGCCGCCAACAGGAACATGCCTGTATCTCCCAGATAATAATGGGCTGCGTAAAAGGCCGGCAGCACTTTTAAACCGCCCCCCTGATCTGCCAGACGGTTAATATAATCCGGCCAACCGGTATACTGGGACGGGATTGCTGAAATGGAAAGCAGGATCACAAAAATGTACAGCAGCGTGGTGGTCACAACGGATACGGTTAATACGTTAAAGGTCTTCTTATGACTGAACTTGAATTCCCGGGCGGAATGAGAGATATTCTCAAAACCGATGAAAGCCCATGGCGCGATCAGCGCGATACCGGTCACCTGGGATAACGCGCTTTTACCGGAAATAAAGCCGGGGGTGAAAGGAAACGCAACCGCATCCCGATGCAGCATGGCCACGGCAAAACATACGGCTATGCAGACGGTAAAGGTCAGCGCCAGCACTTTCATAAGGTTTACGGCAATCCGCTCCCGCTTCATACACAAAAGTCCCATGAACAAAATGGCGGCCATGGTCAGCAGCACTTCGCCCAAATACACTTCGTAATCAAAAACGGTGTACATGTAGCCGAAACGGAATGTATCGCCCAGGAAATTACGGGCAAACAGCGGCAAGGAAGTCGCATTGGCCCACAGCATGGCCAGATAGGCCAGGCCCACATACCAGAAACTCAGGAAAGCCCGGTCATAGCCGAATATCTTTTTTACATACCCGTACACACCGCCGGCGGAAGGATAATAGTTAATCAGGTAATGATAATTCCGGCTGATAAACAGCATAATGACCATGCCCACCAACATGCCCAGCGCGCTTCCCAGCGGCCCCGCTTCCGACAGGTACAGGTTCGTGGTAAATACAAAGGAGCCCCATCCGATGGCAGTGCCCACTGACAACGCCCAGGCGCCCAGTGGCGTAAGATACGGTACCAGACCTTCTTCCCGCTCTTTGACTGAACCAAACTCTTCCATAATAGAGACCTCCACCGTGCCGCGGAACATTGCGGCATATATTATTTCAGCATATGTTTACAGAAACACTGATTAATCAGCGTCTCCTTATATTATTTTAGACACTCGCGCAACGTGGCCACCATATCCGGAATATTGATAGGCTTGGCGATGTGCCCGTTCATACCCACGTCCAATACATGCTGGATATCCTCTGCAAAAGCATTCGCCGTCATTGCGATAATGGGGATCCGGGACAGTTCCGGATCCGGCAGGGCACGGATCGCTTTCGTAGACTCGTACCCGTTCATCACCGGCATCTGGATATCCATCAGCACGCCGTCGTAATACCCGGGAGCAGACGCTGCCACTTTATCCAGGCCGATCTTACCGTCTTCCGCCGTTTCCACCTTGAATCCCAGTTCCATCAAAATCATCTGGGCAATTTCCCGGTTGATCACATTATCCTCTACCAGCAGCATCCGCTTATTTCTGAAGTCCGCCTGCTGTTTGACAACTTTGCTTCTCTCGTCGGTTTCGGCTTCCGGTTCCTCTGCCGCCAGGGGGAATCCCACCCGGATGATGAACTCCGTACCTTTCCCCTGCTCTGTTTCCACTGCAATGGTACCGCCCATCAGGTTTACAAGGCTCTTGGTGATGGCCATGCCCAGACCTGTGCCCTGTATGTTGTCCACCGCGGTCGTGCGTTCCCGTTCATACGCTTCAAACACTCTGGCTGCAAACTCCCTGCTCATGCCCATGCCGGTATCCTTCACCCGCAGTTCGTAGAACCCAGTTTTGGCATCGACGCCGGTTTGGCGCAGCGTAACGGAAATGTTGCCGCCCTGAGGGGTAAACTTGTAGGCGTTGCTGATCAGGTTCAGCAGAATACGGTTCAGGCGGCTTACGTCGCACATCACCGTTTTGTTCGTAATATCCACCGCTGAAACGGTATAATGCAGTCCTTTTGTTTCCATCTGGGTCAGAAACATGTCGTGCACTTCGTTCATGGTCTTCACCAGATTGGTCTTTTTCGGCTCCAAGTCAATCTTTCCGCTTTCAATGCGGCTCATATCCAGTACGTCATTGATCAGCGCCAGGAGGTGCTGACTGGATGTTTCAATCTTGGTCAGGTACTCCGCCGTTTTCGGCGACAGGTTATCCTCTTTGCGGGCCAGCATTGTGTAGCCGATGATGGCATTCATGGGCGTGCGGATATCGTGGCTCATATTGGAAAGGAACGTGCTCTTGGCCTGTGTGCTCCGCTCGGCCTCCAGTTTCTTCCATTCTGTCTCACGTTCCCGGTCCAGTATGAGACGGAAAACCATGAACAGGATCAGCATCACGATGAGCGTCATGAAGAAAAACAACACCATGTTCCGGTTCAGTGTAGCAATCAGATCGACCCTTATTTCATTCGAAAAGAAATCGCGGTATTCCTGCCACTGCTGGAAATCCATGACAACACCGAAAGAACGCAGCTTGGTCGTATTGAAGAGATTGATGGTTTCCATGGCGTGTTCCGCCGCAATCTGGAACTCCTGCCGTACCCAGATGGTAGACGCGATGGTAATCAGGGATACCAGCCACAGCCAAACCTGCGTTGCTTTGCCCAGCCGCGCTTCCCTGTCGTTTCGCAGCAGGACCAGGAACAGCAGGGACCCCAGCACGGACCATAGAACGAACATCAGATAGGATTCCACGGACAGGGAATCGTCAAACAGGTATACGCTGAACAGGATTGCTACTACCATACCTGTCAGGCCGGTTATCTTATACGTCAGACTGTTTTCTCTTTTTGCGCAAAGGTACGCCGTGTAACAAGTATACCCGTAAACAATGGTAGCGCCGATGGTGGTCACGTCTACGATCCAGGCCACGGCCGTACGGCCAAAGAACGGAATCAGGCAGGAAAGCGCCATAATAAACAGGACCGCATTCCGGGGAACACCGTTACCGTTCAGTCTGCCAAACCAGCGGGGCAGCATCCGATCCTCCGCCATGGAGTACAGCAGACGGCTGGCCGCCACACAGTTGCCAAGAATACCGGTAAAGATAGCGCCCAGTACCGTAACGCCGATCAGCAGCAACCCGGATTCACCCAGAAGAGATTGGACCGCAAAAAAGGTCGGCAAACTTTTCATTCCAAACATAGATTTCAGATTGATAACATAGGCATACCAGGTCGTGTGGGCAAGCTCCGGCAGCACAGAAGCCGCCAAAATGGTAGTCATGATATAGGCCAGCGCTGCAGTAATAACTGCAGCCACCAACACAGACAGTGTCTTTTTCACCGGGAAACGGAATTCCGCCGCAGAATGGGACACCGATTCAAACCCCACAAAGGCCCAGGGCGCCAGCGCAATAATTTCCAATGTGCCCGCCAGCGGCGAATTTTTAGGTGAAAAGGCCGGTTCAAAATGCCCCAGATTGCCGCCATAGCGTGACATGGCGGCTCCAAAACCGATACAGACGCCCGCAAAGAGGATCACGGCCATGATGATCTGCACCCGTTCCGTCAATTTACCGCCGCCCAGGCAGACCAGCCCCATCAAGGCCAGGGCTGCCATCGACAACAACACCTCTCCGAAATACACGTCGTAACCTGCAACGGTGTAGTGAAAACCAAACTGCAGGGCACCCTGCAGCAATCGACGGCCCAGCAACGCCAGTGCCGTGGCATTGGCCCAGATGATGGAAACATAGGTCAACATCAGGAACCAGGCGCTGAGAAAACCGTGGTCATAGCCCAGTTCTTTTTTTGTATAGGTAAAAGCGCCCCCGGCGTCCGGATAACGCTGCATCATATAATAGTAATTAACGCCAATCAGGATCATGATCGCAGCACCAATGAGCATAGCCAGTACTGTACCCAGCGGTCCCGCCTCGGGCAGGAACAAATTGCCTGGCATGACGAAAGCGCCCCACCCCACCGCACAGCCGAAGGCCAACGCCCAGGCGCCCAGCGGGGACAAATACCGATTCAGTCCGACCTGGTTCTTTGGTTGATTTGCTTCCCTTGCTGTCATTTTGCAGACTCCTCTTTTCACCCGCGCTGCATTGCGGAATACAGGCACGGCATTTAAAAATGTAGCGGTTTTTTTAATTGTATTTAATCAGCGTCTCCTTAAACGCGTTACACGTATTGTCCGTATTATTGTATCAGGCTCTCTAACGTGGAGAATAACGCGTCAGCTTCCACCGGTTTGCTGAGGTGGGCGTTGAGCCCCGCCTGCAGGCTTCGCTGAACATCTTCGTCAAAAGCATTGGCCGTCAAGGCGATAATGGGGATCGTTTTCGCGTCCTCCCGGTCCATTCCACGAATGACGTGGGTCGCCTCCAGTCCGTCCATTTCCGGCATCCGCATATCCATGAGGATCGCATCATAATACCCCGGTTCGTGACCTGCAAACTTATCCACGGCAATCTTTCCGTTTTCCGCCACGTCCGCTTCAATCTCCCGCATCTGAAGAACCATGACCATGATTTCCGCATTGACGGCCACGTCTTCCGCCAGCAGGACACGGCGACCGCGGAGGTCCGCCTTTTGATTCTGCATGACCGCGCGTTTCTTCTGGAGCGCGTTCCGGAATTCATCCAGCACCGTAGCCGCAAACAGCGGCTTGGGCACAAACGTGTCCACACCGGCGTGAGCCGCTTCATCGGCAATATCGTACCAGTTGTAGGAAGTCAGGATAATGATGGTAGCATCCTCGCCAATGATGGAACGAATTTGCCGGGTGGTTTCCACCCCGTCCATTTCCGGCATCTTCCAATCTACCAGAATCAGGTTATAGGGTTCCCGGCGAGCGCGGCGCACCCGCACCATCTCCACCCCTTCCCTGCCGGACAGCGCTGTTTCGCAGTTAATACCAACCTGCCCCATTACTACTTTTGCGTGTTCGCAGGCAACGGGATCGTCGTCGATAACAAGCACGCGCATATCCTGTGGCTGCAGGTGTTCCGTTTCTTTCTCCTCTGCTTTACGGCTCGAATCAGCCAGTGTAACGGTTACGGTGAACGTGGTACCCCTGCCCTTTTCACTTTCCACTTCAATATTACCGTTCATCAGCTTCACCAGGCTTTTGGTAATAGACATGCCCAATCCTGTACTGCCGTACTTGTTTGTAGACGAGGAATCCTCCTGGCTGAACGCGTCAAAAATTTTCGGCAGGTATTCTTTGCTCATGCCGATGCCTGTATCGCTGATGATAAAACGCAATGTGGAGTTTCCTTCAAACCGCGCCACATTCTGTACAAGGAAGCGCACCTTTCCGCCCGCAGGCGTGAACTTCACCGCATTACCCAGAATATTGATCAGCACCTGCCGCAATTTCATATCGTCGCCGATGTAATAATCATTGACATTTCCTATGATGCGGCATTCGTAATTCAGCCCCTTGTCCCGGCACTGGCCGCTGATCATGGTGTTGACCTGTTCCAGGGTCTGGGTGAAGTAAAACTCCTCCTGCCGGATCATCATGCGCCCCGACTCGATGCGGGACATATCCAGGATATCGTTGATAATACTCAGCAGATGATGGGCGGACGCGCTGATCTTTTCCAGCGACTCCCTGGTCTTCGGGGAAAGATCCGGATTGTTCAGGGCAATATTGTCCAGGCCGATGATGGCGTTCATGGGCGTACGGATCTCGTGGCTCATGCTGGAAAGGAACGCCGTTTTAGCCCGGTTCGCCTGTTCCGCTGTAGCCAGCGCGTCATTCAGCGTCTGGGCGGTTTCCATATTCTTCCGGGTTTCCGCATCCACATCGGTAAAGCAGAGGCCCACCGCATGTACGATGTGGTCGTCCCGGTCTTCCGGATGGCGTACGCCGGCAATCTTGGTCATCTCATAGGTTTCCTTCCCGTTCCGGCTCACCATATACCGGAACGCAATGACCCTCTCCTCTTTCAGTGCTTCCCGGATCGCGTCCGGACAGGTAAAGCGCAGGAACTCCTCCCGGTAGGACTCTGTCACATATTTATTGGCATACTCGGTCACGGTGGCAAGGTACGCGAAACGTTCCCCCACCTTAAGGCCGTCTTTGATATCGGCATGGTCCTGGTAACAGACCCCTTCGTCTTTGTCAAGTTCGATATAATAGACGCTCCAGTAGTCGGAGGACAGCGCCGTAATCAGCTTATCCTGCCGTTCCCGCAGCAATTGCTGAGCCTGGAGCTGTTGCTGCAGCGCCTGCCAGTCCCGCACGTCTTCATCTACGTCCCTGAAACCCAGCACGACCCCGATTCTGCCGTCAGGCATATTCGCCCGGGCCACTTCAATCCGGTAATAACGATGGCTGCCGTCCTTCATCAACCGCTGATAGCTGATGCTGAAATGGGGCCGTTCCTTCAGGCGGCTCAGGATCCGGTCCCGGGACAGTTCCGCCCGCAGGCGTTCCTGATCTTCCGGAACAACGGTATGGCGAATATAATACTCCCTGATTTCGGCATAATCCGCCAAACCCGTTCCGTTTAATTCCGGCTTGTCAGGGACAAGGATGCCTTCCTCATTGCGGATATAACGTTCATAATCATCCGATTCCGGATCCTTGAGCAGCCAAAGGGCACGGTAGGATTCACTGAGGGCGTCGATGAGCGCCTGCTGGATGATCTTATCGGATTCCATCCGTTCGTGCTTTTCCGTAATATCGGAAATGAAAACGTAGTAAATTCCGCCGTAGGCTTCCGTATCCGTATAATGACCGTAGTCATCCACCCAGCGCACGGCGCCGTCCCTGCGGATGATGCGGTATTCCACATAATCCATAAATTCTTCGTTTTCCTGGACCTGACGCTGGATGGTTTCGGATACAGTATCATAATCATCCGGGTGCAGCATGCCTTTGAATGTATAACCTGTAAGTTCTTTGAACTCTTCCAGGTTTTTACAGCCGAAAATATTCAGGACAGCGCGATTAGCATACAACAGCTCTTCCGGCATCTCCTTTTTATAAATAAAAAAGCCGCCGGGCATATGCCTTCCTATTTCTTCGACGATATGCATCGTTTCTTCATTCAGCTGGAAGCGTTTTCCGAACATTCCCATACGTTTCCCTCCTTGCACAGGGCAGGATGTCTCCGCAATTCCTTAGCCCTGTTTGCATCGCTAACACCGTGTCAGGTAAAAACAAATCTGTATCATTTTCATATAATTACAATAATTCAATTTATTATACCATATCAGTGGCATGAAATTCCACATAATTCTACGTATTATTATATTGGAAAAATAAAAAATCCGGGCGATGATGCCCGGATTCTGATTCAATTAATATGTATCCTAAATCTTAAGCTAAGGAGAAAATGACGGTTCATTCGCAGGTACCCCGCTGAGGCTTTTGCGATTATAATTTCGGTCTGCCTTTGCTGTCTTTATAAATCGTCCGGCACTGGGGACAAGACCAGAAGAAACCATACCGTCCTTTCTTCTTTTCCAGAACCGCGTTGTCTTGCGGACAATGCTCGATCACCGGGTTCCCTTCTCTATCCACAGCATAGAATACAGTCTTTTTCGTAAGCGGTGACACACAGGTTTTATCGTCACAAACGTAAAAATACTGTTTTGTCTTTGGAGAGTAATGGCGATTCAGGGTTTCTTTCCCGCAGACAGGGCAGGTAAAGGTCTGCGCCGGCGTTTCCTCCTGCCGTTTCATAACCGGCTGCCCGTTTTTGTCAACATCATAGTAGACAGGCTTGCCCGTGGCCGGCGATACACAGGCCTGGTTATCGCAGACGAAGAATGCTTTTTTCGTTTTCCGGGAAAAATGCTTCACCAGATTCCCCGTTTTGCAGAGGGGACATTTTTCCATTATGTAACCGGGAAATTGATGCGCTTCCGCGTACGCGATGTTGCGGTCAATGGTATCGTAAACATCCTGCCTGAATTTTTTCACGGACCCTTCCCCTGCCGCAATCTCCGCCAGGGCAAATTCCATCTCCGCCGTAGTGTCCGGTTTCGTCAGCGTCACATCCACGTTGTCAATAAGCTGGAAGCCCAGTTCCGTCGGAACCAGTTCCTTTTTCACCTTTTCCATAAACGGCATCTGGGTCTGCCTGTTTCCGCGGATGCCTTGTAATTCGGAAATGATGGTGTCGCGGGTGGCAGGCGTACCGATGCCCTTTACTTCCTTCAGTTTGTCCCGGTTGGGATTCTTCGGGTCCATGAAACGGTAGATGTTGGCCATGGCCGCCAGCAGCGTACCTTCCGTAAAGCGCTTGGGCGGTTTCGTTTCTTTTTCCAACAGATCCACCGCATCGGGCTTGCCCAGGTTTTCCCCTTTGCTCAGGTTGGGCAGGGACAGGTTTTCGTCTGCCTGCGTTTCCGCTTCTTCGTCCTGTGCATTGTCTTCCCCTGTTGCCTTTTTCCGTTTGCCGGCAGCAGATACGACAGCTTCTTCACCGGACGAAGCGGCTGTGGTGCGACCGGCTGACGTCGTTTTCCCCTGTCCTCCGAACACCGCTTTGAAGCCCGGTTTTAATATGACCTTGCCGCTTCCTTTGAACAGTTCGTCCGCCAGCATGATTTCAAAGGTAATGGTTTCAAACTCACAGGGCGGATAGAACTGCATTACATACCGCTCCGCGATCATAGTGTAGATTTTTTCTTCCGTTGCGCTTAACTGCATCGGGATTTCGCCTGTGGGAATGATGGCGTGATGGGCCGTCACCTTTTTATCGTTCCAGGCCCTGGAAAACAGAGACACGTCTGCCCCGGCCGCGCCTCTCACATTACGGGACGCCAGTCTGTCCAAAATACGTAACGCGTCTTTGTGCTGGGCCCGGGGAATGTAGTTGCAGTCCGAACGGGGATACGACACGTACTTTTTCTCATACAGAGACTGCACCGTGGACAAAGCCTGCTTGGGGGAAATGCCGAAGCGCGCGTTGGCTTCCACCTGCAGCGTGTCCAGTGAATACGGCAGAGGCGGCGCCTCCGTTCCTTTTTTCCGCGTTACCTTCTGCACCATGCCATCGGCAGGCAGTACTTTTTCCCGTACTGCCTCCGCAACCTGTTTGTCCAGCAGTCGTCCTTCCTCGTCAAGGGCTGTTTTCTTTTCATCCGGCTGCCACAAAGCGGTGAAACGTATCCCCTCTTTTGTAAAAGCAGCTTTCAGTTCGTAATATTTGCGTACCTTAAAACTTTGTATTTCCTTTTCCCGGTTGACCACCAGCGCCAGCGTCGGCACCTTCACACGCCCGATGTTCCAGACGGCGCCCGGGGAAAACCTGGACGCATTGGTCGTATAGCAGCGGGTCAGGTTGATGCCCACCAGCCAGTCCGCCTGCTGCCGCGCCAGTCCTGCCGCATACAGGTTTTCATATTTTGCGTTGTCTTCCACGGTCTCAAAGGCCCGCTTCATGCTCACGTCGTCCTTGGCGTTGATAAGAAGACGCTGCACCTTTCCTTTGTAGTTGCAATAATGCAGAATTTCCTCAATCAGCAGCTGCCCTTCCCGGTCCGGGTCGCCCGCATGGATGACCACGTCCGCTGTTTTCAGCAGGCCTGACACTACCTTGAACTGAGCGGCTGATTTGGTAATCACATCGTGTTTCCAGACTTCCGGAAAAATCCGGTAATTCTTCCAATTGGCGTACCGTTTTTCATATTCCTCCGGCGTCGCCAGTTCCAACAGATGTCCTACCGCCCAGGAAACAATAGTGTCGTCCTTCCGGTAATACCCTGTACATTTTTTATAACCTCCGGACGGCCACAGGTAATCTGCTATGGCGTTAGCTATGTCCGGTTTTTCTGCAATATAAAGTGTCTGCATAAAATCCTGTTACCCTTTCTGATTATTTATTGAAACACTAATAATTTATGTTGTTTCAGGCAATATCACTTTTACCACGGTCCCTCCCCCTTCGTGGGGCATCACCGTTAATTTACCGCCGCACATGATTTCCAGACGCTGCTGTATGTTCGCAAGGGCGATGTGCGGCTCACTGTCATCCGTATTGGCCTGCGCAAAACCGGGGCCGTTGTCTTCCACGGTAATTTCATGGCCGGCATCCGTTTCCCGGGTACGGATACAAATACGCAGAGGAGCAGAATCCGGGTCCATACCGTGCTTGACGGCATTTTCCACTATCGGCTGCAAGGTCAGAGGCGGCACGCGAAACCGGGTATGAGGCGTATCGTATTCAACGAAAAGGCTGTCTTCAAACTGTACCTGCTCAACGGCCAGGTAGGCGCGGGTGTGCTCCAGTTCATTTGCAAAGGGAATGGTATTCTCACTGGCAATCGCGGTAAAATTCTTACGCAGGTACGAAGTGAAATCCAGCGTGACCTGCTGGGCCTTTTTGGAATCCTGTGCGCAAAGGTAATAGATACTCATCATGGTATTGAATATAAAGTGAGGCCGCATTTGCAGCACCATGATGCTGGCACGCTGATGGGCAATTTCCCGCTGCTGCCGTATATGCTGCTCGATCTGGTCGAACAGGATAATACCAAACATCGAAAGCATGGAGAAAATCTGGCCGACGACAACGAGCAGGGGCACAAAGATAACCGAATGGATGAGCGTAGCAACCGTCATCGGCAGCAGGTGGATCAGGAAGGCGACATAGTATTTATTGGACAGCCTGTTCCGCCTTTGGATCACGCCGGCCAGGTTGAGGAGCATAATCGCAATGATGGGAGCTGTCAGGAGCGGATGCCAGGGACCGCGGATAAACTGGTTATCCGGCGTAACGTAATACAGGAAGGTCGTACACTGGGCAACCCCCAGCAGGATGAAGTATATCCCCCACAAAACGGTTTCCATGCGGAAAAGCGTGCTCTTGCGCAGGTCTTCCCCGCAAGAGTGCAGCAGATAACCCGTAAACATGGGCATTGGCAGCGAGACGAGAAGGTATTGAAAATAGACGACAATCCGTTCTGCCAGCGCCATGTCCGGGAACTCGTATATGATCAGATCGACAATGAAGGCGACCATAAGCAGAAAAAGAACGGTAAAAAGAACCGTGAAAAAACGCCGGTTCCAACGGTTCATACCGGGCATGACGGCAGAAATGCAAAGTCCAACCGCTGTCAATGTCAGCATGGCGCTGCACAGTAAGTAACAGAATAACTCGAACCAGTCAATCAATCGCCCGCACCTCCTGACGAAAAGGGATAGCGCAGGTTTTTGAGCTGGACGCGGACGCCGTCCGGCGTGATCGGCTTGAGCAAAAAGCCGCTGGCGCCGGTGCTCCATGCGTCATAGGAATACTCGACATAGGCAGTCAGGTACACCACATTTGTCCGGGGGTTCAGGTCAAGCAGTGTACGGCAGAGATCAAATCCGCTGTTTTTTCCCATTTCAATATCCAGAAAAGCCAGCGCAACCCGGTTCGTTTTTGCATATTCAATCGCTTCTGACGGCCGGGTAAAGCCGGTGACCTTTGCATTCGGCATAACCTCTTCCAGAACAGGCAGCGCGCCGGAAAGGAATATCTTTCCGTCGTCGACCATGATGACATTGGGAATGTTGTCACTTTCCGCCGCTATGCTCAGCAGGGTACTGAAATCTGTGTTGAAACAGCTGGAAAGTCTGGAAATCATTGCAGCGTCCGGCAGACGGCTTCCATTTTCCCAGCGGGCGACCGTGGAACGGGTTACGTACAAACGTTCTGCCAGTTCCCGTTGGGACAGCCCCTTTTCTGCTCTTAGTTTTTTCAGGGTTTCTGCAAAGATAACTCTCATGGTTAAAAGCTCCATTCTGTATTGCTATTTTAAGGAGACGCTGATTAAATGAGTTTGTGCGATGACCGAGGGCTTTTTGCGACTGACAAGGAAATGACCCGAAGGCGCAGCCGTAGTTGCGTTGAGGGTCATTGACGCAGTCAGTCACAAAAAGCACCGGTCAGCGTGCAGACGAATTAATCAGCGTTTCCTTAAGTGTAACCATGAACATCGACAAAATCAAGCGGCATTTTTTAAAACAGTGTGACTTTTTGGAACCCCCCTTGACGGTGATAGCGGATAGTAAGAAAATATAAAGCGAAAATGCAATATGATGAACATCGCATCACAACAATCATCCGGAGGTAAAAGAGTGCAGACAGAAAACAGCAATGCCGGGACTGAACGAAACGCCCTGTCAAATAAGAACATAACGACCAGAGAGTATGCCGACCTGCTGCAGGAGAACGAACGGCTTCGAAAAGCCTGTAAAAAAGAACGGAGCAACGGCATTATTTATGCCCATATTGCCCATGCCCTTACCCGGGACTACACCGACTTATTCTACGTCAATATGGACACGGATGAATATATCGAATACGTCACTGACGATGCGCGCGGTGTACTGGTCGAACGCAGGCGGGCTGCAGATTTTTTTGAAAGCTGCGGACGGGAGGCCAGGTTGTATGTGCATCCGGAGGATCAGGAAGCATTTGTGCACGCCATGAACCGGGATTTCCTCACTGAAGCGCTGGACCGGTCCGGGGTATTTGATATGACCTATCGCAGGATCAAGGACGGAAGGACGTTCTATGTGCAAATGAAGGTTTCCCGGATGAAAGACGATCCCCGCTTTATCGTTATAGCTGTTTCGGATATCGACGAGCTCGTGAAAAAGCGTCGCACAGAAGAACGGATAAGGGAGGAGCGCATGATTTACGCCCGTCTCCATGCCATCACGGGCAACTATATTGTAATCTATGTTGTAGACCCGGATACCGATACCTACCGTGTATTCAGTTCAGTCACTGCGTATAAGGAAAACTCTTCGTTAGTAAGGAAAGGAAAGGACTTTTTTGAGAAAGTCCGGGAAGTAGCCTGGCAATATTCCTACCCTGCAGACCTGAGTCGTTTTCTCGCAGTTTTCACCAAAGAAAACATTATGGCCGAGATTGAACGCAGCGGCATCTTTACGCTGAGTTACCGCTACATGATGAAGGGCAAACCGATTCATGTCCAGATGAAGGCTGCGATGGTGGAAGAAAAAGAAGGTCCCCGCCTGATCGTCGGTCTCAATGATATTGATGTACAGGTCCGGCAGGAGAAGCTGATTGAAGAGCGCCTTGCAGAGGCGCAGGTTCAGGCCACTGTCGACGCTTTGACCGGTGTCAAGAACAAACATGCCTATCTGGAAGCAGAGTCACAGATGGACAGCCTGATTGCGGAGCACTGCGCACCGCTGTTTGCGATCGTGATGCTGGACATAAACGATTTGAAGAAGGTCAACGATACAGCCGGCCATCAGGCAGGAGACCAGTATCTTCGTGATGCCAGCAAAATTATCTGTGACATTTTTAAACACAGTCCCGTGTTTCGCATTGGCGGCGACGAGTTTGCCGTAATCGCCCAGGGAACTGATTATGCCTGTCTCGAAGAAAGGCTTGGGAAAATGCAGGACCACAATGCACAGGCATTAGTATCCGGCGGTATCGTCATTGCCTGCGGAATGGCAAAATTCGAAAATGACACCTGCGTAGCCACGGTATTTGAACGCGCCGATCATACCATGTACGAGAATAAGAGCAGACTGAAAGCGGAACGAAACGGTCAGTAACCGTCCGCTGTGCCAGAAACGCATATCCCTGAAACCGAAAAAGATGCAAATTAAAATCCCCTCAAATCCTCCATCGGACTTGAGGGGGTTATTTTTATGGCAGGGGCAGAAAGAATCGAACTCTCAACACACGGTTTTGGAGACCGTTGCTCTACCAATTGAGCTATACCCCTGTGGAGCGGAAAACGAGACTCGAACTCGCGACCCCAACCTTGGCAAGGTTGTGCTCTACCAACTGAGCTATTTCCGCATGGCGACCCGGACGAGACTCGAACTCGTGACCTCCGCCGTGACAGGGCGGCATTCTAACCAACTGAACCACCGGGCCGTTTGTCAGTTCACCTGACGTTTTAGAATTATATCACAGGAAAACAAAATACGCAAGTTATTTTTTAACCGGATTGTTTTTGCCGGTACTTCCCCGTTTGGTCAGCTCTACTCCATCGTGGCACAGGGGGCAGTCTTCCGCTTTAAAGGTAGGCACGTCCAGATGCAGTAATGCTTCCGTCCGTACGCCGAAATCCACTTTGCCTCCGCTGCGGTCTACCAACAACCCCACGCCGATCACATTACCGCCGTGTTCCCTCACCACGTCCATCACTTCTTTCACGCTGCCGCCCGTGGTCACGATGTCTTCCACTACCAGCACCCGACAGCCTTCCGGAATCTGAAAGCCGCGTTTCAGGGTCATCTTACCGTTTTCCCGTTCTGTGAAGATGGCGCGGGTTCCCAGCGCCTTGCCGGTTTCATGGGCCAGCAAGATACCGCCGGTGGTAGGCCCTACTACCAGTTCGATGTTGTCGTTGGCGTAGCGTGCGGCAATCTCCTTGCACAGTTTTTCCGTATAAGCGGGATGCTGCAGCACGTTAAATTTTTCCACATACATGGGGCTGTGCAGGCCGCTGGTCAGCAGGAAATGCCCGTGCAGGACAGCCTGGGTTTCTTCCAGCAGGTGCAGTACTTCTTTTTCGCTTAACATGAATATCTCTCCTCCGATTATGCAATGATACGTTGTCAATGATTGTCACGGGTCGTTTCATGGGTTGCGCTGCTATAATGCAACGCTCCGGAAAACTTAAATTATTTTATGTTTTTTATTTCTTCTACAATAGCTGCGGCCGCCTGTTTCCGGTCCGCCGCTTTCATGATGGGACGCCCTACCACGATATGGGAGGAACCGTTGGCAAAAGCCTGTGCCGGTGTGGTCACGCGGCTCTGGTCGTCCAGGGCGCTGCCTGCCGGACGCACGCCGGGGGTTACGATCAGGAAGTCCGGCCCGCAGGCTTTACGGATCTCCTCCGCTTCTTTAGGCGACGCCACTACCCCGTCCAGTCCGGCTGCTTTGGCCAGCTTTGCCAAAGCCAAGACCTGCTCCGCAATGGTATTTCTATAATTTAAATCGGCAAACTGCTCCTCATCCATGCTGGTGAGGATGGTGACCGCCAGCAGCTTCGGGCGTTCTATGCCAAGTTCTGCCGCTTTTTCTCTGATGGCAGCCGCTGCCGATTCCATCATTTTTTTTCCGCCTACGGCATGGACGTTGATCATATCCACGCCCAGTTTCGTTTCTACTTTCAGGGCGCTGGCTACCGTATTGGGAATGTCCTGCAGTTTTAAGTCAAGGAATACTTTCTTGCCACGCTCTTTCAGGAAACGGATCATCTCGTTCCCTGCCGCGTAGTACAGTTCCATTCCAACTTTATAATAGATTACCGCGTCCCCGATTTCTTCCACGGCCTGCTTCGCAGCTTCTGCCGTGGGAAAGTCCAGGGCGGCGATGAGTCTCGGATCGCTCTGCATGTTGTCACCTCTTTTGTACTCAAAAACCTTACGCTGCCATCAGTGTTTTCCTAAAAACCGGAATATCAGCACCGGCCCGGAAGTGCCAGCCCGATCATATCCTGTATCTTTTTGATATTGTGCCGGTCCATGTATTCCAGAATGTCAAGACTGATGGTCTCCGCAATGGCCGGGTTCACAAAGTTAGCCGTGCCCACGGCAATGGCGCTGGCTCCCGCCAGGAAGAATTCAATGGCGTCTTCCGCGCACATGATGCCGCCCATGCCGACAATAGGAACCTTCACCGCCTGGGCCACTTCATAACACATGCGCACCGCCACAGGACGGATGCAGGGGCCGCTGAGACCGCCGGTCACATTGCCCAGCACAGGACGCTGACGGTGGATGTCGATCTTCATGCCAAGCAGCGTATTGATCAGGGAAAGGGCGTCCGTCCCTGCATCTTCCGCCGCTTTTGCCATTTCCGTAATACTGGTCACGTTGGGGGAAAGCTTGGTGATGACCACCTTGGATGTATTCTTTTTCACTTCTTTGACTACCTGGGCCATGCTTTTGGCGTTGGTGCCGAAAACCAGGCCGCCGTCTTTGATGTTGGGACAGCTTACGTTGATTTCCACCGCGTCCACGCCTTTCACATCCAGCTTTGCCGCCAGTTCCCCGTATTCCTCCGGACTGGAGGCGTCGATGTTGACGATGATAGGCACGTTATATTTTTTCAGTTTCGGCAGCGTCTCTTTTAAAAAGTAATCGCTGCCCGGGTTCTCCAGACCGATACAGTTCAGTATTCCGGAAGGGGTTTCCACCACCCGCTGGCCTTTATTGCCCGCCCGGGGCGCAAGGGTGGTGCCTTTCACCGTAATGGCTCCCACCTTTTCCAAGTCCAGAAAATCCGTAAATTCCAGACCGAAACCAAAAGTTCCGGAAGCGGTGGTCACCGGCGTTTTCATTTTCAGCCCGGCAACGTCCACGGCCAGACGGTTATGATACAGATACCTTACCATTCCGTCACCTCCTCCGCCCAGAACACAGGGCCGTCCTGACAGACCTTGACGCGCTTGCCGATGCCCTGGCAGCTGCAGGACAGACAGGCGCCCAGTCCGCAGGCCATATACCGTTCCAGTGAGACCTGGCACTTAATGCCTTTTTCCAACACGGCAGCGGAGACCGCTTTCATCATGGGCGCAGGGCCGCAGACATACACACAGTCGTAAGGAATACGCCGCAGCAGCAACGGCAGTTCCGCCATAACGGTACCCTCCGTGCCTAACGACCCGTCGTCAGTGGTCAGGCCCATCCGTTCCACCAGATTCTGATACATATCTTTCCAGAACAGGTCGTCCGCCGTTCTTCCACCCATAAGCACATCCGGCCTGATGCCGGCTTCTGCCATACTTTCCGCCAGAAACAGCAGAGGCGCCAGTCCGGTACCGCCGCCTACCAGCAGCGGATGTTTTGCGCTGCGGTCAAAGCCGTGGCCCAGGGGACCCACTACGCTGAGCCTGTCTCCATTGCAGACGTCACCCAGAATGTTCGTCGCTTCACCCACAAACCGGTAGACCAGACGCACCACGCCCCGCTTTCTGTCCACCCCGGCAACGCCCAGGGGACGGCGCAGCAACGGCGCGGTACGCCGGGAAACCTGCACGTTGACAAACTGGCCCGGTATCGCTTCCGCCGCAATTTTCGGTGCAATCATGTCAAGTTCTCTTGTGACAGCGTTTAACACCCATTGTCCGATCACTTTTGCTTCTTCGATATATTTAGTCATTCAAATCCTCCGGTATATTTCCGGTTTCAGATAAACAAATCCTGAAAGCTATTTTGCACAACCTTTGCCAGTATAGGGATTTACTTTTCGCACACTGCGCCGTTTTTCATGACGAACTTGCCGGCTACCACCGTCGCAACAGCTTTGCCCTTGCACTGTTTTCCTTCAAACGGTGTAACCTTGCCAACTGTGTAGAACTTTTTGGAGTCTACCGTCCATTCTTTATCCAGATCCAGAATGGTAATGTCCGCCGGGGCGCCTGCTTTTAAGGTGCCGGCTTTCAGGTTAAAGATCCGGGCCGGGCTGCAGCTCATCTTGTCAACGACCTGTTCCAGCGTCAGCACGTTCTTGTGATACAGATCCGTCAACACAACGCCGACAGCTGTTTCCAGTCCGCAGAAACCGTTAGGAGCCTTGCGGAATTCCACGTCCTTTTCTTCCGGGGCATGGGGGGCGTGGTCTGTGACGATCATATCAATGGTCCCATCCAGCAGGGCGGCCCGCATGGCGTCCACGTGATCCTGGCTCCGCAAGGGAGGAGAAACACGGGTAGCCGTGCTGTACCCCAGACAGGCTTCATCCGTCAGGGTCAGGTGATGCACGGTGACCTCTGCCGTTACCGGATAGCCTTTGGCCTTGGCCTGGCGGATGATATCCGCCGCGCCTTTACTGGCCACGTGGGCAATGTGAATATGGGCTCCGGTGTAACCGGCTACCAGCACATCCCTTGCTACCGCGATGTCTTCCGCTACGGAAGGCACGCCGGGCACACCGATCTTTGCAGAAACCGCGCCTTCGTGCATGTAACCGTCCGCGTTCAGTTCACTTTCAATGCTGTGGGAAATCAGGGGCGCGTCAAAGCTTGTCATATATTTGGCCGCGTTCATCAGGAGGCGGCTGCTGTATACGTAATGACCGTCGTCGGAAAAAGCCACCGCGCCTTTTTCCAGCATATCGCCCATCTCCGCCAGTTCCTTGCCTTCTTCATCTTTGCTGATGGAGCCGATGACTTCCACGTTCACATAGCCTTCCTTCGCAGCCCGTTCTTTGATACCGCTGACCACAATAGACGTGGAAATGGCAGGCTTCGTGTTTGGCATGCAGGCGATGGTGGTGATGCCGCCGGCCGCTGCCGCCATGGTACCGGTGCGGATGCTTTCCTTGGCTTCCAGACCCGGCTCCCGCAGGTGGGTATGCATGTCGATGAAGCCGGGAGCTACTACTTTGCCCGTAGCGTCATACGTCTCATCGGCTTTGTCCGTTATGCTCTTTGCAACTTTTGCGATCTTCCCGTCTTCTACCAGCACGTCGCAGATTTCATCCAGTTTCTGAGAAGGGTCTACCACCCGTCCGTTTTTAATTAGCAGCTTCAATTTGTTTACCTCCAGTCAGTGTCAGGAATAACAGCGCCATACGAACGGCCACACCGTTCTGCACTTCGTCGCGGATCGCCGCCTGGTCGCAGTAGCCTACGTCCCAGGAAATTTCCAGGCCCCGGTTCATAGGACCGGGATGCAGTACCACGCAGTCCGGTTTCGCCAGCTTCAGCCGCGCTTCGTTCAGACCGAAGATGCGGGCGTACTCCCGGGGTGACGGGAACAGACCGCTCTTCTGTCGTTCCAGCTGGATCCGCAGCACGTCGATGACATCCGCGCCTTCGATGGCTTCTTCGATACGTTTGTGATAGGTCACGCCCAAACTTTCAACCGCGTAGGGCATCAGGGGACGGGGTCCCGCCACGTGCACATCCGCGCCCATCTTGTTCCAGGCCGCAATATTGGTGCGGGCCACCCGGCTGTACAAAATATCGCCCAGGATGACCATTTTCTTTCCTTTTAAATCTTTCAGTCCCTTTTCCCGCAGGGTAAACATGTCCAGCAGTCCCTGGGACGGATGGGCATGGGCGCCGTCGCCGGCGTTGATGATGACCGGCTTTGCCACGTCCGCAGCATAAACGGCAGCCCCCTCAATGGGATGGCGCATGACGATGGCGTCGCAGCACATGGACTGCACGGTGAGAATGGTGTCCCGCAGGCACTCACCCTTTACCACGCTGGAAGTGGAAGTCGTAATGTTGACCACGTCCGCCCCCAGGTATTTGCCCGCCAGTTCAAAAGAAGTACGGGTCCGGGTACTGGGCTCGTAGAACAGGTTGATGATAGATTTGCCCCGAAGGGACGGTACTTTTTTGATGTCGCGTTTCATAATCTTTTTCATTTCCGCAGCTGTCTGCAGAACCAGATTGATTTCCTCGACGCTGAAGCTCTCCAGGTCAAGGATGTCCCTGCCCGCCAGGGACACAGTCGCTTTTGCCATTGCAGTTCCTCCTGTCTGATGTTGGAAAATCCGCCTGCCTTTTGTTTTGTCAGCCGGTTATGTCAACGCCGGACCTGAACATAGGCGGTTTTCCCAAAAAATAAAAGCCTTCTCGTCCCGCAGGATGTAAGAAGGCTTAATTTCTTCCATAATAATACTTTGCTAAGTCACCTTACAGCCTCACAGGACCGATTTAAAGGTAATGCATATTTAGTTTTGTTAATTATAACACGAAGCGTCCGGAGCTTCAACTAAAAATTCTGTATACATAAAAGCTCTTTACGAAATTTCCTTTATCAATTCCATATGCTGATCTGACAACAGCGAAGGAGTGACGACTTCCGTCATAAATTCCCACTGCTTACTGCTCCGGGAGGGCCGTGTGTTCCGCCAGTATTCCGCTGCCATCTGCAGAAACAGCCGTACCCGCTCTTTACGCCTGCTATTATCAGGCACAGCAGAAAGCCACTCCCGCTGCCAGGAAACAAAGATTTCCCATTCGTCTTTCATCCGAAGCCGGGCACAGGCCGCTGCCATATCCCTTACGTTACGAAGAACAAAACGGATTAACTCCAGCGCCTCTTCCTTTTCACCCAGTACATTCATCTTTTGTTCCACCTGATCCAGAATTCCGGACTCCCGGATTTCCGTTTCCGCTTCCACGACGTTTTCAGACTGTAGAGCGTGACGGTAACGTCGCATGCCCCTCTGCAACAGGGCAAGAGAAAACAACTGACAGGGATAATACAGCCGGAACGCAATTTCAAAATTATCCCATTTGCTCTGCATCTGCATATGGATAGAGATATCCGCCATCACCTTTTTGATCAGCGCAACATCCCGCACGGAACCCAGACACAGGCACAGGTCTGTTAACAGTAGTCCGGTTTCTTCTTTCCAGTCCCGCTGTGCAATCTGCGCTGCCGTATTGCTCCATTCCATGACGAACTGCTGCCGTACGACCGGTTCTGCAGAACTGCGGCGCAACACGTTACGGCTGAGAGAGCACACTGTCACAAGAGCATTAGTCTGACGTCTATCCGCCGCCACAAACAGCAAACCGGACAAAAGGCCAAGGAGCCCCGGCGTAACTGAAATTCGGTTATCTTTCCAGTAACGGTCCAGTGCGTTCACAAGCTCGCGGAAATCCTCTTCGTTACGAGAGCGCAAGGCTGTATTGGTCACATTCTTAAACTGCAGATATCCCTGCTCAATCAGTTCCTGATCTTCCTGTTTCAGCAGGCGCAGACCGCTGAGTACTGCTTCTCCGCATAAACGGCCCAGCAACGGAATGTCCCTCTTATAGGCCATGCATCCCAAAAAACCGGCCTGTTTAAATAACTCTTCCCGTACGGACGGATGGGACTGCAGCGTTCTCCGGAAGATGCCCATGTATTTCTCGACATTTTCTTCTTCCCTGCTCCGCAGGTAATACAGGCCTCCATCCTTCAGCTTCGCTGCCAGTTCCTGAGAATACTTCTCGTTTTCCACCATCATGTTGAGCAGCTTAAAGTTCGGTGCCTGCAACAGCAGTTGCCGGCGCCGTTCTGCCTTTTCTTCGTCCAGTTCCTGATCCAGCCGTTTATCAAAATCTGTATATATTTTTTTAAAAATGCGTTCTTCCTGATTTGCCATAAACTTCCCTATTGCGTACTGTTTCCCAGTACAGTTACTTCACAACACACTTCCGCTCATGGCCGAAAGCCATGCTCAGCCAAAACCTCGTAAGCCTCTTCCGCTTCCGAAACAGGCACAGAGATTTCTATGGCGGCAGCCTTACCATTGCGATGCGAACCCACTGCCTTCAGCTGACACAGAAACCCGTTGTCAGCCAGCAGCTTTTTCAGACTTTCAGCCCGTTCCTGTGTCGGGGCAATATAAATCACTTTCCACACAGAACCGTACCTCAGGATTCCTTATAAGCTTTGATCTTCTCAATCAGCTTGGGAATGACGACATGCACATCCCCTACCAGGCCGTAATGAGCCACTTCAAAAATCGGCGCGTTCTCATCTTTGTTGATAGCCACGATCACTTCGGATTCTTTCATACCGCAAATATGCTGCAGCGCGCCGGAAACGGCACAGGCAAAGTACAGTTTCGGTGCGACGGTTTTGCCGGACTGCCCTACCTGGGAGGCATGGTCTACCCACTTTTCATCTACAGCCGCGCGAGACCCTGCAATCGCCGATTTTTCAAACAGGGCAGCCAGGTCTTCCAACACCTTGAAGCTTTCCTCGTCGCCGAAGCCACGACCACCGGTGCAGATGACTTCCGCATCTTCAATCTTCAGCTTTCCGCCAGTGGACAGAGGTTCCTTCTTCAGAATCTCCACTTTGCTTTCCACTTTATTTTTGACAGTGTAATTGATTACTTCGCCCTGACGGCCGGCGTCCGGTTCCATAGGTGCAAAAATCTTGGGACGTACGGAGCCCATCTGGGGACGGATGTCGGAGCATACGATGGTGCCCATCAGGTTGCCGCCCAGCGCAGGCCGGGTCCATTTCAGAAGGCCGTTCTCGCCCATTTCCACTTCCGTGCAGTCCGCGCACAGGCCGGTTTTCAGGCGGGCTGCCACACGGGGCGCCAGATCCCGTCCGTCAATGGTAGCGCCGAACATGATGCCGTTAGGCTTGTACTCCTGCGCCAGTTCGCAGATTGCGTTGGTATACAGTTCCACATTATAATCCGCATATTCCTCACCCAGTACGGTGTAAACCACATCCGCGCCCTGAGCGATCAGTTTTTCCGCATGCCCGTTGTTCTCCCTGGCGATCAGGATGACAGCGGTATTCTGCCCGACCGTGTCGGCCAGGCGGCGGGCCTGCCCCAGCAGTTCATAAGTCACGCCAAGGGTCTCGATGACAGCGGTATTCTGCCCGACCGTGTCGGCCAGGCGGCGGGCCTGCCCCAGCAGTTCATAAGTCACGCCAAGGGTCTCGCCATTTTCCAACTGGGCTACTACCCAGATTGCATTTTCAGTCTTTGCCATTATTGAAATCCTCCCTCGGAAGAGTAATCGCGTCCATAGGACAATCATATATACACGCGCCACACTCCACACAACTCTGTTTCTGCACTGTCGCTTTCCCGTCCGTTACACGGATAGCGCCCGTCGGGCAGATTGCCGCGCAGTTCTCGCAGCCTGTGCAGCGTGCAGCATCAACTCCAACTGCCACGATACATCGCTCAGCGTTTTATCACGCCGGCTTCAATCAGTTTTGCCACCAGTTTGTCCACGGCCACATCCACATCCTCTTCTTTGATGATCTGGGTGTCTACCTTATGCGCTTCCGGCGTAAACACTTTGATAA
>ONAV01000051.1 GCA_900315925.1 uncultured Selenomonadales bacterium
ATGCGGGCCAAAGGCATGGGCGCCCGGGTCATCGTCACGGAAGTGGATCCCATCAAAGGCATTGAAGCGGTATTTGACGGATTTGAAACCCTGCCCATGGCGGAAGCCGCGAAGAAAGGCGATATCTTTGTCACCGTTACGGGTTGCAAGGATGTCATCCGCAAAGAACACATGGAAGTGATGAAAGACGGCGTGCTGTTGGCCAACGCCGGACATTTTGATGTTGAGATAAATAAACCGGATTTGGAAGCACTGAGCGTGAAAGCGCCCTTTGAAGCGCGTCAGAATATTACCGCATACACTTTGGCCAACGGTCATCAGCTGAATCTGTTAGGCGAGGGCCGTCTGGTAAATCTGGCCTGCGGCGACGGACATCCGGCGGAAGTCATGGACCTGAGCTTTGCCATGCAGTTCCTGGCCATGCGCCACGTGCTGGAAAATAAAGGCAAGCTGGAAAATAAACTGTACCTGCTGCCGGCGGAACTGGACGAAGAAGTGGCAACGATCAAATTACGGGCCATGGGCTTTGATGTAGACAAGTTGAGTGAAGAACAGTGGAAATATCTTCATGAGGCATAAGATAAAATGATTACCGTCGGCATTCTGCGCTGCGATGTGTGCGGCGCTCCCATGTATCCCAATCCGGCAAAGCAGGCGTTTTGCTGTCCCTTCTGCGGCAATGTGTCAGCCTATGGGATGCAGCAGTCCCGCATGAAGCACGAACACAGAAAACTGGAATTTACGGAAGAAGGCTATTTCAGTTTGAAGCGTGTGGCTATCCTGACGCCTGTGTCCGTAAAAGAAGAGCTTCTTGCCAAACGCAAGTGGAGAACCTTTGACGAACTGGTGCAGCTGTTTGACCGGCGTGCGTTCGTGACTTACAAAAACAAAAAAGAGTTTTCCTTTGCCTGTCCGGCCTGCGGAGCGCCCGTCTACGGAAACTCTGTCATGAGTATGTTTGAATGCCGGTATTGTGGAAGCAGATACTCATTTGAGGATGCGGCAGAACACGGGTATATCAAAGTGGCAAGGATCATTGGATATGAAGGCATGCTGCCGAATCAGTGTCTTCCTTACGAAGTTACTCCGGAGCAGGCGGAAGTTTATATCCGCAGGCTTGCGGAACGATATAATCTGGAACAGGGCGGTTTCCCGGTAAACGCCCTGCTGCGACAGAAAAAATTACTGGCTGTTTACGCACCGGGAAGATTATGGGACCGGAAGTTTCTGTTAGAAGTTGCAATGAATGGCAGCCGGTCCAAACTTTACGTGGAATGGCTCAACTGGGTCAGCCTGTTCAACAGCCTGGACGCGGAAACCTTTGACCGCCTCCAGCCCTGGAATTTTGAAAAGGCGGGTCCCTTCGTCCCCGAATATGTGGAAGGGGATGTCCGTCTGATGGCAACCCTGAATGACAACGACGAGTTGGAACTGCGACAAGCCCTGCTTGCGAAACGCCTTACGGAAGAAATCAGTGAAACCTTTGATGTAAAAGCCCCCCGGATCCTGAAATGGGGCGATGATTTTATCAAACATAAAAACGGCACCATTGCTATGCCTGTTTATTATCTGGAATATCGTGATTTACAAAAACGCCTTTGCCTGAACGTTATGGTCAACGGCCAGACAGGCAAGACGGTTGCGTCCGTCAGCCGGAACGGGGAAGAGCGTTGCTGTGAAATGACGCCGGGCAAGTTTACCGATATGACCGGGGAATGTTCCATGCATTCCAAACCGGTAAAGGTAAAATATGTAAAACCAAGTTTTCTGTATGAAACGTTGCGGTAAATGCGGACAAAGATAAGTAACACTGATTCGTTCGTCTGTACGCTGACCGGTGCTTTTTGCAATTGACTACCGCGTCAATGTCCTTTAACACAGCTACGGCTCTGTAATTATCCGTTTTATTCCATTTCGGGCATTTGGCCGCCCGGCGCAGTAGCAGCTCTCTCGAACAAAGAAATAAAATGAACGAAAGAAGTGTCACTGGGAGACAGACAAACAGACTGTCTATATTTATAACAGAGAGCAGGTTCAAAAGCGGCTCTATGACTGGGTTTGCGAAAAAAGTCCGGTCACTAAAGTGACCGGAGCGGATTTTGAAATGCTTCACAACAAGTATTATTGAAAAAGAAGTATTGCGAACGAGTTAGATTGAGATTCAACCATCGCAAAATATGCGACAGTTCAGAATGATGGTTGTAGAGGTATTAAACGACAACGATGAAGATATCTGACATTGATCACTTTGTTCTCACGACAACGGATGTGGAAGCCTGCCTTCATTTTTATACGGACACATTAGGAATGGAAAAACGGGAAACAAACGGACGGTTTTCCCTGTGGTTCGGCAGACACAAAATCAATATACACACGCGCCCGGCCGAGTTTCTGCCTGCTGCAGACAAGCCGATCCCGGGCAGCCTGGATCTTTGTTTTGAAATAGAGGATGACATAGAAGTAATCTACGGGGAACTAAAGCGCAAAAAGGCGCCGCTTATTACCGAGATTGTGGAACGTAACGGGGCAAAAGGGAAAATGCGCAGTGTGTATCTGCGTGACCCGGACGGAAACCTCATAGAGTTAGCTTCGTACAGATAAACGGTAAGTTAAATCGGAAAACGCAGGTGATAGTATGGATATCGAATGGGTAGACGGATTCGAAATCCGCGTGAAAGTGGACCATGATGCTGTGGTTATAGCTGCAAACAGGGAAGGAATGCTTTCTCTGGCAAAACAGCTTACAGCGTTGGCAGAGGCTGCACCGGGACAACATATCCATTATGACAACTATAATTCTCTGGAAGAAGGATCTGCCGAAATGATTATTGTCAGGGAAAAGTAAATCCGTTTTCAAATAAACTTTGCAAATCGGAGAAAAGTTAGATTCAACTGTCAGGGAACGTTTAACCGTTCTCTAGCAATATACAGGAGATAGTAAGATTTGAAGTCGGTGACTGCCAAAGAAAATAAAGGGAATAACAGTTCAGGCATTTTTTACGGTATGTACGTCCTTTCCATGCTGTTGTTTGGCACGAACGGATATCTTGTGTCGCATATTTCACTGCAAAGCAGCCAGATTGTTCTTGTGAGAACGCTGATCGGCGGTATTTTGTTGTCTGCAATTATCCTGCTGCAAAACGATTTTACGTTTAGCCGGATTAAACCGGAACTCCGCAATCTTCTGGCAGGCGGTATCGCACTTGGCTTAAACTGGGTAGCGCTGTTTACCGCGTACCGGATGTTGAACGTCAGCCTGGCTACCTTGATTTATTATGCAGGCCCGATGCTGGTGTTGTTGTTTTCTCCGTGGCTTTTCCGTGAAGCGCTGACAAAACGGAAACTGACTGCCATTATAATCGTTGCGGTCGGTTTACTGTGTATTACCGGAAGTATTGCCGCCGGCAAACTGAGTATGGCAGGTCTGGTTACGGCGGTCGGCTCAGCATTGTTTTATGCAGCTCTGATTGTGTTCAACAAGCGCATCAAAAACACCGGCGGGTTGCAGACCGCTGCCATTGAACTTGATGTAGCTTTTGTTGTTGTATTATTGTATGTTCTTTTTACTTCTGGTTTTTCGTACCCGCTGGCAACCGATATTCCGTATCTTCTGACTATCGGCCTTCTGAATACAGGGCTTGCCTATTTTCTTTATTTTTCCAGTATGCAGCGCTTGCCCGCCCAGTCGGTTGCGCTGATCAGTTACATCGACCCGGTATCGGCCTTGCTCTTTTCCGCCTGGCTGCTGAATGAAAATATGACCCTGCTGCAGATTGCCGGAGCCGTTTTCATTATCGGCGGGGCCATCCTGGGAGAACTGGGGGATTAAAATGAACGTACGTAACACGGATAAAGACATCATCGTGTATCAGGATGAACGCTATACGCTGGGTCAGAAAGACACGTCTCCGTATTTTACGGCGGACGGTAAAACCTACCTGCTTTCCTGTCACCCTTATGAACCCTGTATGTATATCAGGGACAGAGAGCGTCTTGTGGCTGTAATCCATAATGCGTTTAATCCGCTGGATCTAATGGAAGCCTTTGCAAAAGGCAAGACGGTTACTTCAATAAGCGGGAAAGTCTATGATGCAAAAGCCTTTTGCGTGACGATAGAATACGCGGCAAAGTATCTTTACGATACGGATATCAGCTATGTGGAGGGTGCGCTGGCGGTAAAGAAACTGAAAGAGTCAGGTGCCACTAGTCCTGAAACAGCAATAGATGTTACATCCTTAGGCGTACGGAGCATCAGCGACCGGTTCAGTCATTCGAAAAAGCGGAAAGAACGGGTGATGTACACAGAGGAAGGAAAAGTTTATGTTCGTATTATAAAATGAACTTAAATTTTACCGTAAACGAACAAATATAGAAAAAAGTTTTACTATGTAGTACGAGGGGAAATAATTATGCAGAAAATAACAAAATTAATGATTGCCGTCATAGCTCTGGTAGTTTTGAGCATTACGGTTTTCCCGCAAACGTTAAATGTGTTGGGAAAATCACCGGAAAAGCCCAAATCATATTATCTTGACGAGATAAAGGACACGGCTCAAAAAGTCAAAGCACTGACCAAAGAACCGGCCTTGGTATTTTTTCTCTGTTCTGATGTCCACTACAATACCGTCAAGACAGATAACCGCTTAAAGCTGGACAGCGTGACCGACATGACAACCAATATGGCGGCGTTAAAAAAGCAGATTCAGGTTGACGGCCTGATTTGTCTTGGGGACATCGTAGACGCAAAGCCGCCCACGAAAATGGATGAGACAAAGCAGCAGATCGATTATGTCATGAAACGGTTGCAGGGAGTCGGGGTTCCTCTGATTTACAGTATGGGAAATCATGATGATAACCGTTATATTTCCCGCAAGGACGGAACCGTTCTTACCCCTCAGCAAATTGAGTCCATGTTTATGCGTTACACGCTCCCGAATAAAGTCATTGATCCTTCCATGAACGGGTTAAATTATTATGTTGATTATGACCGGCTGAAGATCCGGGTTTTTGTTGTGGATTCAAATTATCCGAATCCGGCAGATGGTTTTCACTGGAGCCATGGGTTTTCAGACAATACTGTTGCATGGTTCAGTAACTGCCTGAACGAAGTTCCCAAAGGATGGAGCGTACTGGTATTAACCCACAGAAGGCTTGTCCAGAACAAGAATCCGGGAAAAAAGTGGATTTATAACCAGATGAAAATGGTTGAGACTGTGAATAATTTCATTGCCAACGGAGGCACTTATATTGCTACCATCTCCGGTCATATTCACAGAGATTACAGTCACAGTAAGCCCTTTTTGGAATTTTCGGTTGCCGCGCAAAAGTGCCAGAACATAGAAGCGAAAAAAGGAAAAGCTCTTGCGCCTGAACGAAAGCTGAACACTGCCTCCGAAGATTTGTGGGACGTACTGGTCATCCGGCCCCAAAGCAGGAAAATCAATACCGTTCGTTTCGGCGCAGGCGATGACAGAGAGTGGTCGTATTAAATTAAATGAACGAAATATGAAGGAGGAGTTGTGATGAAAGTACTCAAATACAGCTCAATCGCCATTGTTCTTGTTGTTCCCTTATTCTTGATGATGGGTTGCGCCGGAGCCAGCTGGAGTTTTTCAGATATGTTGCCCGGCAATGGTCCAAAGACTGTGGGAGCCGACGTGAAAATGGAAGATATTACAGATTTTTATTTTACTTACGACTCTTCCACAAACCCGCCGCAATTCCAGCGCTATCGTTTTTCTGTGAAAAACGGAGCCTATCAGTTTTATCACGAAAAACGGGAAGGCAATCATTGGCCGCTGCGAGAAAAGGATATCACCGTTTCCGGCACAAAGGAACTTTCGCCGGAAGAATGGAAAACCTTTTTTGACTATTTAAAAGACGGAAAAGTGGAAAAGAGGAAAGAACATCTTGAATCCGGCGGAAGAGGTCCCTGGCTGTTTTTATACTGGAAAGGGGACAAGGGCAAAATTCAGGAGTTTACCTTTGCAAGTTATGAGAAAAGAATATCTTTTGAAAAGTATTGTGTGAAGCTGAAAGAGGAGCAAACAGGAAAATAGAATGACCTGTCGTGTGTCAGGAGAGGATGCTGTTATGAAACTCTTTTTAATACTGTTGGCAATAGGTCTCCTTTTTGTTGTGACAGGATGCGGAGGAAAGGGGAATACGTTAAATATACTTCCGAAAAGCTCAGCAAGCGTAAATCAGGGTAAGAACCCGGGCGGTACCGGACGGATTGTTGGCGGAACGGTTACCGTTTATGCCGAACCTACTGTCAAAGCGAAAGCCGTGGGAAACTTCCCGGAAGAAACCGCCGTGATTTTAATGCATAAGCGGACGACGGAGACGGAAGGAATCTGGATTGAAATTAAGCGGAAAGAAAAAAGCGGCTGGGTACAGGGCTGGGTAAAAAGCGAATCTGTTAAATTCAACTGGAAAGAAGACAGCCTGGAGAACCTGATAGAATCCAATAAATAGTTTTCCAGGCATAAAAGATAGAAATTGTAAGCAACATAAGGAGACCAAACCTTGCAGGATAATGAGAGCAGAGTCCATGAAACTTGTCAAATGCGTATATTCATGGGAAACACCGGAAGATATGGTTTGTGAATATGTGCGGGCTGTTGTGAGGACTAATTATTATATTTTAACAGTTGAAGAGGAGAGGTGTAATCATGATCACAGAAAAACAGGCTTACGAAATCGCCAAAGAGTGGATGGGACCCTTTGCGTTAGTCAGCGCCGGTTATGAAACGGAAAGCCATTTCATTTTTCTTCGGGAGCATAACAGGGGAAAGCTCTGGACAGATCATGCTTCCTTCTGGATTGACAAGACGAACGGCGCATTAAAAATCGTGTCGGCTATCCCGGCAACAAAAGAATATGACCAGATGCAGCAGGGCACGCAGTTAAACCTGGAAGAAATGTGCGAATAGGATTTTTATGATACAATCGCCCGGTTAATTTTCTCCTGAATTATTGCGATTGAGATAGGAACAGAAAAAAACGGTTTAGCTATGAATATTGAATGGAATGCAACGAATTACACAAATCATTTTTCCTTTGTTCATAAATACGGCGAGGATGTGTTGAAGCTCATTGACGCGCCGGCAGGCTCACGGGTTTTGGATTTAGGGTGCGGCAACGGGGCTCTTACCCAAAAGCTGCAGGAGCTTGGTTTTCAGGTGCAGGGAATGGATGCATCGTCGGAAATGCTGCATGTAGCGCGGAAGAACTATCCGGACATCCGGTTTGAAAAGGGCGACGCTACGCAGTTCACGTTGCAGGATCCGGTGGACGTCATCTTTTCTAACGCCGTATTTCATTGGATCGATGCAGAAAAACAGGACGCATTGGCAGCACACATCGCAAGTGCATTGAAGCCGGGCGGAACTCTCGTTTGTGAATTTGGCGGCAAAAACTGCGCGGAATCAGTCCATGCCGTGTTAGAACAGTGTTTCACGGCGCGCGGTTTACACTATCCCCGCATCAACTTTTTTCCTACCATTGCTGAATACACTGCGATTTTGGAGCGCAACGGACTGCGTCCGGATTACGCTGTATTGTTTGACCGCCCGACGCCGCAAAGTCCGGGAAAAACCGTTGTGGACTGGATAGAAATGTTTGTCGGCGAACCGTTCCGTGGAATGGAAGAAACACAAAAAGCTGAAATTCTGCAGGAAACAGAAAACCGTTTGCGGCCAAAGCTCTGCAATGATGGCAAGTGGATCATCGACTATGTGCGGATTCGCGTAAGAGCGAGGAAGATATAAGAGATTGATACCAGTAGAATCCTCTGTATTGGTTAGCAATGAATAGAATACTGTTGATTCATCCTTGGCTATCAAGGAAAAGATATGTTACGGGACAGGGAGGGAATGCGATGAGCGGATTCAGATATGGTATGATTGCAACGGTGTTGCTTTTTTCTGCCAGCTTTTTGCTGGGGTGCACCGGCAGCGGCAGTAGTTTTTTGGATTTGCTTCCGGGAAACGGCCCGAAGACTGTGGGAACTGACGTTAAAATGCCAGAAATTACAGAGTTTTATTTCACATACTCTTCTTCCACATACCCGCCGGAGTTTCAACGCTATCGTTTTCTTGTGAAAAACGGTGCGCATCTGTTTCATCATGAAAAGCGGGAAGGAAATCACTGGCCTTTGACTGAAAAGGATGTCACCGTCACCGGTACAAAGGAGCTTTCACAGGCAGAATGGCAACAATTTTTTAATTATTTGAAGAAAGGCAAAGTGGAAAAGAGGAAAGAGCATCTGGAAGACGGCGGCAGAGGCCCCTGGATGTTTTTATACTGGAAAGGTGACAAAGGAAAAATTCAGGAGTATTCTTTCCCATCCTGGGGCGCGCAAAAGTCTTTTGAAGAGTTTTGTATTAAGCTGAAGAACGAACAGTTAAAACAACAGTAAACAGAGGAATTTGTATGGACAGAGAAACATTGGATTCTATCAGACAGTCAGTGGTGGAGGCAGGGCTGGTACTGGCCCGTTCCAGCATGACCATCGGCACCTACGGAAACATCAGCCAGCGCGTAGATGCCACTCATATAGCCATCACTCCGTCGGGCAGGGATTATGAACAGCTTACTCCTGCGTATATTGTGGTGACGGATATGGAGGGGACAATTGCGGAGAGCAGCAGCGCACCAGTGAACCAAGACTTTGGTCACAAACCGGTTGCCGATGATTCCGTCAACAGTAAAGAGGACAGAAGTTCTGTCACGGTCCCCTTGCGGCCTTCTTCCGAATTGCCGCTCCATCTGGAAATATACAAAAGTTTTCCCGAAGCACGGGCCATCGTGCACACTCACAGCGTCTATGCCAGTGCGCTGGCAGCGGCACATAAGGACTTACCGCCCATTATAGAAGACCTGACACAAATTACAGGCGGTGGAGTGCGATGTACTGAATACACCATGGCAGGCACAAAAGAACTGGGCAGGAACGCTGTGCAGGCTATGGAAGGCGGACGCAGCGCCGCACTGCTGGCCAACCATGGCGCGGTGTGCTGGGGCAGAACTATGAAAGAGGCGCTGGCAACGGCGCAGATTTTGGAAAAAGCCGCGCAGATTTACTGTATTGCCCATTCTTTCGGCACGCCATTTCCGTTAAACGAAAAAACCGCGGAAGCGTTGCACGATTTTTATCTGAATCATTACAGCAAGAGGCAGCGGGGAGAAGAGTGAATCTTTATATCTTATTCAAGCTTATTCAAACTTAACGAAAGGAACTTATCATGAAGAAAATTTTAATCAGCAACGTGGAAATTGTTACGGACGGCCCGGCTTACAAAAAGAAGTACATCGGTATCACAGGCAATAAAATTTCATACATTGGTATTAAAAAGCCAAAAGGCTATGAGGATGCGTATCAGATTGACGGCACGGGAAAATTAGCGGCTGCCGGTATGGTGAACGCCCACACCCACATCGCCATGTGCCTGCTGCGCAGTTACGCCGACGACATGGCGCTGATGGACTGGCTTCAGAACAAAGTTTGGCCGGCAGAAGCAGGCCTGCAGAAAGGCGACTGCTATGTAGGCACCCAGCTGGGCATTCTGGAAATGCTGAAGAGCGGTACTACCGCTTACGCCGATATGTATTTCTTTATGGATGAAACGGCACAGGCTTCCAGAGAAGCGGGGATTCGCGCCTGCCTGTCCCGGGGTTTGATGGGCGACAAATATGACAAAAAAGATGAGCGGCTCCATGAAAATGTGCAGCTTTACAAAGACTGGAACGGAACAGATGACGGACTGATCACCGTCATGCTGGGACCTCACGCGCCTTACACCTGCAGCAAAGAGTATCTGAAGCTGTTGGTGGATACGGCCGGCGAACTGGGCTGCCAGCTGCACATGCATCTGGCGGAAACAGAACAGGAAGTAAAGGATTGCATAAAGAATTTCGGGGCAACGCCTATTAAATACGCGGACAGCCTTGGAATTCTGGACAGAGGCTGCCTGATTGCCCACGGTGTATGGGTAACGGATGAAGAAATGGAAATCATGGCTGCCAAAAAAGCAAGAGTCGCCCACAATCCGCAAAGCAATCTAAAATTGGCCAGCGGTATTGCGCCGGTAGAAAAAATGCTGGCAAAGGGAATCACAGTTGGTCTTGGTACCGACGGAGCAACCAGCAATAACAATTTGGATATGCTGGAAGAAGCACGGCTCACGGCCATGCTGCACAAGGGCGTCACTTACGATCCGCTGTGCATTCCGGCGGCAACGGCCTGGGACATGGCCACATATCAGGGCGCGAAATGCCTTGGCTACGACAAGCTGGGAAAACTGGAAAAAGGCTGGCTGGCCGATATTGTTTTGTATGATATGAACAAGCCGCACTGGTACCCTCGGAACAACCGTATGAGCCTTCTGGTGTACGCTGCCAATGCCAACGACGCGGACACGACCATCATCAACGGCAAAGTAGTGATGGAAAAAGGCGAAGCGAAAGCGCTGGATGCGGAAAAGATTTATTACGAAGCAGACAGAATTGCGAAACGCCTGACGGGAAAATAAAAAACACGAATTGGTTTTTTACCCGGAACTATGTTTGATTCGTTTTTTATTCACAAATTCTTTTAAAATTTGTAACAACTAAACCTGAAAACGTATTATAATAATAAGATAGAGAACTATGAATTGAAGGAAGGGGAATCATCATGGCGAAAATCTTGGACAAAAAACTTGTTTCACCTGCCGTATACGAATTGGTGATTGAGGCGCCGCTGATTGCGCGCAAATGCAAACCGGGTCAATTCGTCATTGTGTTATCGGATCCCGAAAGTGAGCGGGTTCCGTTCACCATTGCGGATTTTGACCGGGAAAAAGGAACCATCACCATGATCATCCAGGTGGTAGGCAACACCTCCCGCCACATCTGCGAAGATTTCGAAGCAGGGGATGAATGGGATAACATCGTGGGCCCGTTAGGCCAGCCTTCTGAAATGAAAAATTTCGGCACGGTGGTCTGCGTGGGCGGCGGTATCGGCGTAGCGCCGGTATATCCTATTGCCAGAGCCTACAAAGAATTAGGAAATAAGGTCATTTCCATTATCGGCGCCCGGAACAAAGAGCTGGTATTGTGGGAAGACCGTATGCGCGCCGTCAGTGATGAACTGATCGTCTGCACCGACGACGGCAGTTACGGTCATAAGGGCTTTGTCACCGATCCGCTGAAGGCCATGCTGGAAAAAGGCGAGAAGGTAGATTACGTTATCGCCATCGGCCCGGTGATCATGATGCGCAATGTGGCTCGCACCACGGAACCGTTTAAGGTGTTTACGGCAGTCAGCCTCAACACCATCATGGTAGACGGAACCGGCATGTGCGGCGGCTGCCGCGTGCTGGTTGGCGGCGAAAACAAATTTGCCTGCGTGGACGGCCCGGAATTTGACGCCCATAAAGTGGATTTCGCCAATCTGATGGAACGCCAGAAGATGTATAAAACTCAGGAATCGGTTGAATGGGGATGCGGAGGTGCCTGCAAATGCTTAAAGTAAATCGTCACGCTATGCCGGAACAGCCGGCTGAGATCCGCCGTCGCAATTTTGAAGAAGTGCCCAGTTAATATTTACATTCCGAAATTTGTCCACGCGGTTTCCGAAGGAGACTTTGCTTCCGCTATTAAAATCATCAAAGAAAAGAGCAGCCTGCCTGCTGTCTGCGGTCGTGTCTGCCCCCAGGAAAAACAGTGTGAAAGCCGCTGCGTGTTAGGCATCAAAGGCGAGCCGGTAGCGATCGGCCGCCTGGAACGTTTTGTTGCGGATTATGCACGGGAACACGGACTGGACAAAGTGGATCCGTCTGAAGTTGCCGCTAAAAACGGCAAAAAGGTTGCCATTGTAGGTTCCGGACCCTCCGGCCTGGCATGTGCCGGCGTGCTGGCGCAAAAAGGCTATGACGTAACCATCTTTGAAGTCCTGCATGCAGCCGGCGGCGTGCTGATGTACGGCATTCCCCAGTTCCGT